>JAQVEY010000156.1 GCA_028697515.1 Bacteroidales bacterium
ATTATGATCCCGATTATGTAATGCCTACATATCCTTATGAACTGTCTCAGGATGATATTCCCTTCGGTAAAATTGATTATAGCTCATGGAATTTTAGAATAGGTTTAAAATATACATTTGGGAAAAAGGAGAAGTCTGAAGAATAACAAAATAGTTTTTATTAAATAATCAGCACTTTTCCCTTGCATTTTAAAATCAATTTCGTATATTTGCTTATTCAATTTTTAAATTCTTAAACCATGAAGACTATTTTAAAGAGCCGATTCTTGCATTTTACACACACACACACACACACACACAGTAGCAAAGGGAATAGGGTAATTCCGGCATTAATGTTATTACTTATTTTACCATATTTAGGATTTTCGCAATATTGGGATACAAACGGAAACACTGTTGCAGCAGGTAAAAATAAACTGGGTACAATAAATGATTTTGAACTAACATTTATTACAAATAATATTGAGCGAATGAGGTTAAGCAATACAGGATATTTTGGGATAAATACCACAAGTCCAACAACTTATCTTGATGTTAACGGGCAGGTTCGTTTCAGATATGGAGCAATAAATTATGGAGTTCTTATTTCTGATGCGAATGGCAACGCCACATGGAATTTGTTAAATTTAGATTTGACCGGCAACACTTTAAGTATTCAAAATCAGGGCAATACTGTTGATTTAAGTTCTTATATTGATAATACCGATCATCAAACCTTGTCGCTTGTCGGAACAGAATTAAGCATTTTGAATGGTAATAGTGTAGATTTTACAAATTGGGATACCGATATTACTGACGATTTTTCGGGGAATTATAACGATTTAACAAATTTACCCACACTTTTTGACGGTAATTGGAGTAATTTACAAGGCACAGCCCCTGCAATAAGTACTTTTAATAATGATGTTGGATATATTACTAATGCTGACGATGATGATGCTGACCCAACCAACGAAATTCAGGATTTACAATTTGACGGTAATATTCTTACTATAACACAAAACGGAGCTGCAACTCCAATTGATTTAAGTATTTATGATAATAATACCGATAATCAAACTTTGTCACTTGTCGGAACAGAATTAAGCATTTTGAATGGTAATAGTGTAGATTTCACAAATTGGGACACAGATATTACTGACGATTTTTCGGGTAATTATAACGATTTAACAAATTTACCCACACTTTTTGATGGAAATTATAATTCATTAACTAATTTGCCCACGCTTTTTGACGGAAACTATTCTTCTCTTTTAGGGATACCGGATTTTGCACAAGTTGCACATACAGGGAATTATAACGATCTGATAAATCTGCCGGATTTATTTGATGGTAATTACAGTAGTTTAATAGGGACACCTACAATAGAATCGTTAAACTATTGGACAAAGTTAAATAACAACTTATATTATAATATAGGTAAAGTTGGTATTGGGATATCAAACCCGCAAAAACAATTGCATATTCACAATCCAAAATATTCAATGATACCTCCCGCAGATGAAGTTTCGAGTGAACAGCCAACAACACGTGGTACCCGATTAACTTCCGAATCGTCATTTTTACTTACAAACAAAAACTGTGGCAGCACCGCAACAGACGGGTTGATAATTCGTTCTTATAATAACAATGCTGTAATATATTTACAAGAGGCAGGTAGTTTGAGCCTTATAACAAAAAAAGCATTGCGATTTAAGATGGAATCGAACGGAAATGTAGCCATAGGAACTATACAGAACAACTTTTTTGTTGTTAAAGAAACAGGCAATGTAGGTATAAAAACAACAGACCCTACTGCTACTTTTGATATAAATGGGAATATCCGAATACGACAAAGTGCTGCGGAAAATTACATCCTGACAAGCGATAATACAGGCACCGGAGAATGGAAAGAATTAAAACTTGAACTAAATGAAAATACATTAGCTCTTGCAAATCATAATACAAGTGTTGATTTAAGCGGATTTAATCAGACTATAAGTTTAACAGACCAGTCGTTACAATTAAGTAATGATGGTGGCAGTGTGTCTTTGAATAATATAAATTATTGGAGTAAAACTAGTAATATGATTTACTACAATTCTGGCACTGTGGGAATTGGAACAACAAATCCTAATCAAAATTCAAAACTACATATAGTTGGTAAGTCAAAAGCGATATTTCTTGAGCCTGTTTTAGATGGAGAAAATGGTTTTTCTGATATAAGCTTCTACGACCCAACATCGAATCAAGAGTCATGGATAATACGCGCTCATGTCAACGATCAAGAGAAAGGAGATGCTCTAATGTTTTGGTCACGAATTGGAGCTCCATTGCTTGTTGTCGGTGAAGGAGTAAAGGTGGGGATTGGACTTGAAAATCCTGAGTATGAATTGGATGTTGCAGGAATAATAAGAGGATGCAAAGTGTATGCTGAAGCAAATTCATATTGTTGGCCTGATTATGTGTTTGATGAAGATTATGATTTGCTGAGTATTTCTGATTTAAAACACTTTATCAAATTCAACCGACATTTACCTGGAATTCCTGATGCGGAAAGTATTAATTCAAAGGAAGTTGATTTGCTTAAAATGAATAGAGATCTATTAGAAAAAGTTGAAGAATTGACATTATATGTAATTCTTCTTCAGGAACAAATTGATGAACTTAAATCCAATGGTAATGAATAATTTATTTAAAAAAATAATTCCCTTGATATTACTTATATTTATGATTGTTTTGGGAGGCTATTGTAATTATACAGTTGAAATGCAAAGCAAGGATACAACAGAAAATAATGACACTTTATATCTAAAACCGTTTTATGCCAGATTAAGCCTATTAACACCCTCTTTTACTATTGAAAAAACTTTGTTTTCTCCTGCACATGCTGTTTATGTCGAATATAGTGGTTATCCAATGATTGATATATTTGCTGATGCAAACGAAGGGGAATCCCTTGTGCTATGGACAAATCATTTGATTGGAGGCTATAAGTGGTATTTTGATTTGAATAAAAGTATTGATAAGAACAGGCGATATTTTAACCATAATGCATTTTATGCTGATTTTTATCATCGATGGACACTGGAAACAAACCGAATATCTCATTATACTGGAGTTGGAATTAATATAGGCCGTCAATTGACATACAAGTATTTGTATGGATCAATAAGTCTTGGTTTAGAAAGCAAGTACGAGTTTGTGGATGATAATATTTCATTTTTTAAACCTAATTTTTCCTCTAAAATACAAGTTGGTGTTTTTATACCATACTCAAAAGTCCCAGATAAAACCTTTTATGAACATGCTCCGTATTTTGGACAAGGAAATGCCAATAAAGACACAAAATTAAAATCAGTTTATTTTAGACTGAATGTCATTAAACTTGGTGTGGAAATTGAAAAATCTGTCATTAATAATAATCATACTTTGGAACTATCTATTTATGGTTGGTTCGGATTACCTTTGGTACTAATGGATGTCGCTGAAGATATCCCTTTTATTTCACACAACATAGGTTTATCATACAAATACTATTATAATTTGAATAAGAGAATAAAATTAGGAAAAAATGTAAAAAACTATCATGCAAATTATGTGGGTGTTAAAACCGAATATATTTCCTCATGGATTTTTGAACCTAAAAATGACAATTTTTATGGATTAGGTTTAATTTGGGGCGGACAAGCATCATTTAATAATTGGTTTTACATTGGATACAAAGCAGGTCCTTCAATATTTTTCAATAAATCGGAACTTGTTAAACCATGGAATATACCTGTTACATTAAGAACAGAAATATGTCTCGGATTTTATTTTTAAATTATGAAAACAATATATTTGTCAATAATAGCGATTTTTATTTTTGTTAATGGTATTTCTCAAAGCATTCCGCCTGTGGATTCATGTGCATTATATGTGAATGGGAAAACACATTATTACGGAGTATGGCCAGGCTGTAAAAGCACATATACATCTTGTAATAATGGATGTCTTTATAAGCCAGTTATTTTACTTAATGGTTTTGATCCAGATTCTCATCGCTGTTTGTATTATCCTGACGATGACTGCCTTACAGAGGATGGTTTGACTTTTGAAAGATGCATTTATTGTGTTGCCAATGAGCATGGTATGGCGGAGAGTTTGCGTTCGGCAGGATATGATATTATAATATTAGATTTTGCTGATCTGGATGTTATTCGAAAACAAGCTGATGTATTACAAGCCTTGATTGTTGACCTAAAACAAAAAATGCAGGCATGTAATAATCAACATGAGTTTGTTGTGATAGGTCCCAGTTCTGGTGGATTAGTTGCTAGATATGCATTGGCTGAAATGGAGGAAGATGATATAAATCATAATACGCGTTTGTATATTTCTTTTGATGCGCCGCATAGGGGAGCAAATGTGCCTCTGTCTTTGCAAGCTTTAGTTCGTAATTTAAATAATACATTGAATGCAGGGAATTGGATTGAATTTATTGGCAGTCTATATTCAATTATTATGGAAAATGCGACACAGGAATTACTTGTTTATCACATAAATAAAATAAATGTTCTGTCAGCAAATTCAAGTGACACTTTTGATGAGTTTTATACTTCGTTAAATAATTTGAATCAAACTGGATATCCTTTAAAAAGTCGAAATGTTGCTATTTCAAACGGGAGTAGTGTTTCAACTAATCAAGGATTTGCTGCTGGAGACAAGCTCTATAAATTAAAAGTAACAACCGTTTTATTTAATATATATCATCATGGCTTTGCAGTTCCAGATCACTTTTTTAAAAAGATTTACTCATCAAATAGTATGATAGCTACAATGCCAGTCAATATTGGGTTTGTTGCAGTTAATAATACAGATCCAATTGATAATGCTCCGGGAGGAAAAGCGAATTTTATTTCTCAACTTGCTAATAATACTTTTGGATTTACAGAATGTGCCGCAAACGATTGCGACGAACAATTTGAATGTTTTATCCCAACCATTAGTTCACTGGATTTGCGAAACACAGATGATTATTTTTATAATGTGAAATCAAATATTACCGGTAATGATGACTTGGCATTTAAAGGCATTGATTACAATGATGATGTTTCTCCTTTTGATGCAATTTGTATTTCGGAAGAAAATGAATGGCATGTAATCAATGGGGTAACAGACCTTAATGCGGGCTTTGTTGAAGATGAAATAATGCCTGAAAAATATTATCTTCAAAATCAAACTGTTTCAAAGTGTACTGATTACTCTTCACTTGACTACATAAAAATGGGTAGTGATGTAACGTATAGAAAACCACAAGGTGAATTCGTTTTTAGCCCTAATTCAGGAACTTCTGATGTCGTTGCACGTAATCGTGTTGTTATGGAATCGGGGAGCAAATTGGAACCATCAGGGAATGCCAAAATTCACTTATACACAGATATGTTTTCAAATTGCAGTTTTGTTAGCAATAGATCATTCCCTGAAGTTTCTGGCATATCAGATAGTGATGATATGAATGTTGATGATAATAATTTGAAGTTAATTAATCAAAATAATTTAATAGATGTTTACCCCAACCCATTTCAAAATAGTTTTAAAGTAGAAATAAATCCGGATTTTGGAAAAGATATTCAATTACAGGTTATTGATATGCAAGGGAATATTTTGAAATCTGAAAACATGGTTTTACCAGATAATGAATCTGTATTTTTAACAGAAATATCGGCACAAAACCTCAAACACGGTTTGTATATTTTACAATTAATTAGCGAATCTAAGATTGAAACAGTAAAAATTATAAAACAATGATACATATCTCCAGCATGCCCAGCGAAGCCGAAGTGTTGGGAAATGGACTTGACCTCGGCGAGATGGACACAAAATTGCTTAAAAAATTTAAGAATTAACCTTATATACTATCGAACGATAAAAAAACAATTGATGAGTTGAAAACAACAATTGAAGAACTGGAGAAGGAATAATATTATGAAATAACCCTGAGTGAATAAAAATATAAGCACACCAACCGATAATGTTTAAATTATTGAAAATTAATAACTTATAAAAATTTAAACACATGAAAACAACAAAACTTATATTCACCA
>JAQVEY010000157.1 GCA_028697515.1 Bacteroidales bacterium
CTTCCAGATTATGGACATCAAGTGCTTTATGGGAGAATTGGTTTTAACTAAAGTGGACCGCGCAAGTATGGCAAATTCTCTCGAAGTAAGAGTTCCATTTCTCAACTCGGAAATCTGCAATAAAATGCTGAGTTTAAAGCCATCAGTTTATTTCGATAAGAAGAAACAAAAAATCATTCTTTGCCGAATCCTTAAAAGAGCAGTTCCTTCCGAAATATTAAAAAGAAAAAAACAAGGATTTACTGGTCCTGATAGATACTATATGGATTTTGATTGGTATCGTAAAAATCTAGAGAAATCTCAGTTAGTTTCTGCCGACATAATTAACAGAGAGGCTATTGACAATTATCTTAAAAATAAAGATCATTGGCGACTTTGGAAAATTGCTGTGCTTGAGAAATGGTTTCAAAAATGGATGATAGAAAATGTTTAACAAAAAAACTCAAATATCAGCATCTGTTCCTGACGATATGCTTCAGAAGTATTTTCATTCCATTTCAAATGAAAAAATCATTTGTCGTGCACCTTTAACTTCCTTATATTTCAATCCTGATGGCGAAGTGGGAGCCTGCTGCCTGAACAAAGGGTCTTATTATTATGGAAAATATCCAGAACAAAGTATAAAGGAAATTTTGAATTCAGTTCCTCGCAAATTGCATCAAAAGTATTTACATTCAAACAACTTACTTGCAGGATGCAATATTTGTCAGGAAAACATTTTGGCAGGAAATACATCCGGAATTTTAGCAACTGGATACAAAAACCAATCTATAAAAAAACATATTACAAGAGTAGATTTTGAGTTATCAAATTATTGTAACATAAATTGCATAATGTGTGCAAGAGATAAAACAAAACAAGATTTAATCTACAATGATAAATTTATTGATGAAATAAAACCTTACCTTAAGAAAATAGAATTTGCCAATTTTGTTGGTGGAGAACCTTTTGCTATCGAATTATACTATAAAATTTGGGACATTATTCTTATAAATAACCCAAGTTGCAAAATTATAGTTCAAACAAATGGAACCATAATTAACAATAAGATTATTAACTATTTAAATAACCCGAATTTCTGTATAGGTATTTCTATTGATGCGTTAAACGAAAAAACTTTTAATTACATTAGAAAAGGAGCTGAATTAGACTATGTTTTACAAAATTTCGACACATTTAATTCGATAATGCAGAAAAAGAATCACAGAATGCAAATATCTGTTTGCCCGATGAGAATTAATTGGCAGGAAATCCCAAAATTATTTGAATTTGCAAATAAAAATGCTTGTCATATATATTTTAATTATGTAGAGTATCCTGATAATTTAAGTTTAAAACAAACACCTTCTTTTTTCTTACAAAACATTATTGAAGAGTTAACAAAAATTATTAATAGTACAGTTTTAAAAAATGACACTTCATGCAAAAATTCTGAAAGCTTAAATGGTTTGATTAGTCTATTAGTAAGTTGGAAACGGGATGCAATTAAGAAAGAACATAATTCAAGTCTTGTAACAAAAAGAAATTTATCTAAATTATTATTACAAAAAATTGACATTAACCATAAAGAGTTTATTGTTTCTTTGATTAATGAAATGCCAGAAAGCTGGTTTATTGGTAATGAAAAATTGAAACAGATTGAGAAATTTGATTTTAATAAACAACTCAGCATATTTTATTCAGAAAACAAAACTTCTACAGATATTTTGACAGAAGCGAAAAGGTTTTTTGAAATTAACCGAATTGAAAATATTACATATGAATAAATTCGTTTTTGTAGTTTGCGGGGGGAAAGAGCACATCGAAGAGTTAAACTTTTCGATAAAATTCCTGCGTCATTATTCCAAAAACGAGATAATTGTACTGACAGATTATGAGAGAAATGAAATTCCTATTGAACATGACAATGTAATTGATATAAAAACTCCAAAAGATTTCAATAATCATCAATCCAGTATTTTTTTAAAAACTAGTATTAATAAACACCTTCCAAAAGGTCACAAATACTGCTATCTTGATGGAGATATCGTTGCAATAAATTCTGAAGTTGATAAAATATTTGGTTACTTTTCATCACCAATAGCTTGTGCAGCTGACCATTGTGTTATGAATGAGTTTTCTCCACATGCAATGAATTGCACTTGTGTAGAGGAAAATTTAAAAGAAGAAGATATTTTTAATCAAAAGTTGTGCGAGCTATTTGGTAAAATTAACCTTACTAATCCTCATATAAAGAAACAAACTGAAGAATTATTATCAATTTTTGTCAGATATCGCCGAAATCCAATAAGATATCTATTTAAAAACACAAAATATTTAATTCAGAGATATGTACTTCCACTAGAATCATTTGTATTTAACAATTACAGATTCCAAAAGAAAAATAAATGCTGGTATAACAGTAATAAAGAAATAATTTTATTTGATTATCCGTATTACGAAAAAAAGTTATGGGGAATTGCAGGTATAAGATTTAACAAAGAGGGGAATTTTTGGGAAAATAAAGAAGGGAAAAAATATGAATTTAAATCTCCTGCATGTAATCATCTTACTGAATATTTAAAAATAGAATATGGAATAAAAATTCCTGAGGACTGGCAGCACTGGAATGGAGGAGTTTTTTTATTTGATGATTCTTCGGCTGAGTTTTTAAATTATTGGCACGAACAGACAATTAAGGAGTTTTCAAATCCCTACACAAAAACCCGCGATCAGGGTACACTTGCTCTGAGTGTTTGGAAATTCGGATTACAAAATCAGCCAAATATACCTCAGGAGTTCAACTGGATAACGGAATATGCCAACAACGATATAGCTTGGGATATATCGAAAGGCTATACAAAAGATGGATTTAAGACAAGTTTTTATCCAAACTTTTTGCATATCTATCATGAATGGGGAAATGAAAAATGGAGTATTTGGAAGTCGGTAAAAGAACTTGAGAAAAATATATGCATATTCTAATCTTTTTTACAATCGCATTTGTTCTGTAAAAAGCATTCCAATTGATTTAGCATATATCCTTGTTTAGCTATATCTTGAATATCAATACTATCTAACATAGCAGATATATTTACATTCGAATAATAAAAGCTACAGCATGTGTCACATAAATATTCTATGGTTTCCTCTCTGGAATCAAACAGGGACACTTTATGATTTTTAGAATATTCTTCTAATAAATCATAAACATATTTATTCATGTCATTTCTATAATGAGAAAGCCGTAAATTTTCTTCCTCGCTTCGCCTTACTTTTTTAATTCTTAGTTCTTTAAGATTATGCCCTTTAAGTATGAATTCGTTTACTTCATCACCAAGAAATAATTTTGGATTAATAAAAAAGTAAAATTCCAAACCACAATTTTCAATTATCGTAATGTGCGCAAAATTTGAATTAAAATCTATAAAATTTGTTAGGCACCCGTCTAATTTATAATTTTTTTTGTTTAATCTTATTTTCCCCTTTCCTTCAATTTTATCCAAAACAAGTGGTATTTTCACCTCGCCTAAATAATTAATTGGTATAATTAATTTTGCACATATGTAAAAACTACCCCGCTCGCTATTTTTCCATGGTATTATTAACTCTGCTCCTTTTGGTATAGCATAAATGTCTTTGTTTTCAGATTTATATACAAAATTCGTATTATAAATTCTATTGTCTTCTGTTGAAGAAAATATATCTGCGTAATTCATCATAAAAGCATTTAAAAGTGTAGCCATAGAGCTATCAATCATATTGTATCTTGCAGCATCTTTAAACCATTCTGGATTATCACAAAGTTCTTGATAGGATGCTATTTGTTTTACATCGTTTATAAAATACACCCCATAATCAGGGTCAAGTATTTTCCACTTATCATTTGAATAAACTTCTGTAACAACATGTCCTTCGAGACACCAACTACGGGCTTTATAACCCATTGCTATTAATATATTTGTCAAAACAGCCGACCTTGTTCCACATAATCCTCCACCAGTAGAACTAATTGTGAGCTGAGGGGAATTTATCGCCGTACTATTTACGATATCTTCATCAATAAATGTGTAGTTATAAACAAATTCCAAAGCATGAATCTCTAATGATTTTTCAGGAAATTCGGTAGCTTTGCTCTTTATATACAAGACAATATCGTACAAACTTGAAAAATCTTTATTATTTGGTATTATCTCAAATTCTATTGTTGAATTACCCTCATTAAATAAGCAAATATATTCATCAGAATTATATAATATTTTCAATTCTCCTTCCTTTTCTTGATTGATATTAGTGCATGAATAGACAAAAAACAAGACTCCTAATATCAGTATCGATTTAAATAAGGAGTATTTTAATATTGTTCTACTCAAAATAAAAAAAAATCTCGTTTTCATATTATACACAAACCTAATTAACTGTTTTTAATACAACTTGCATTAATGTGATAAATATACAAGACTTTAAGCAGATGAAAAAATAAATTATGATTTAATTGGACATTCCATAAAAATAGCAAAATAAAAAAATCTCCTCTTAGCCGTGAATTGAATTGAACATTACCTGGGGGGGTATATGTGCTGCTATAAGGTGATATCGTTTTACCGATATACCTGAGGATACTGAGATTGACCATTCCCGGATTCGAGGAGATAATTTAAATATTTAAAAGATCGTAAATTTTCGTTCACTAATGATTTTCTTTGCAAAGATAATCATATTGTACTCTTTATGCAAATTTTTTTATTATTTCTCAAAACATAATCATTAAAAACAATTTATTATTAAACCTAAACCTAATCAGATGTGAGAAATGCTTATTCAATTTGAAGATTTCGAGAAATATAACCGGAAAAAATCTCCTCTTAGCCGGGAATTGAATTGAACCATACCTGGGGGGGTACTTGTGCTGCTAAAGGTGTTGTCCATAAAGAACAAACCTGAGGATACTGAGATTGCTATAATCCCGGATCCGAGGAGAATTTTGAGAAATTGAGAAATTATAATGTTTTCCGGTCATTTAATAATTATTTCCAACAAAAATAAAAGATAGAGCTAATAATTGCAAGAATTTTTACACTTAATATTTCTTAAATTATAAATTATTGACAATTCTGGAAACAAAAACACACACACTTTGTCTTTAATAAGGTAATCGACTACTATAATTATTTAACCTCATTTTCAATTCTATTATTCAATTTAAAAAATAATGCAGGTGTAACCCCAGCATATTTTTTAAAAGCGGAATAAAACGTTGATTTGCTTGTAAAACCAACTTCTGAAAATAGATGATCAATCGTGAAATTTGGTTTTGTATTGTTACAAATAATATAACAGGCCTCCTTTATACGAAGTTCATTAATATAATCATTAAAGTTTTTTTCATAAACAGAGTTAATAATTTTGGAGATATATGAACGGTTTGTTTGCAATTTATCTGCAACGGATGTTAAGTTAAGATTTGCATCTAAATATGCCTTTTTATTTACAATCTCTTCTTCAATACTTTTTAAAATCTCAGACACAACATCATCTTTAATTATTTTTTGCACTGTTTTAGATTTCCTGTCAGTTTTTAGATTTTCGATAGTTCTTAAAGCTAGATCTTTGCGAGCTTTGTTAAGTTTAGAATTTAGTCGGTAATAAATCACAAATGATACTACAATTATGCAAAGAAGAATTGCTAAAACAAATATTATTCTTTTTTGATTCTGTATGGTTTTAATCTTTTCGTTTCGACTTAATTTCACATTAGTAATTGCCAATTGAACAGGTCTAAAAGCTAATTCTATCTTACCATGTACTACATCAAATGAATTTTTTTCAATATCCAAACTATCTAAGTACTCTTCTGAGATTAATTTATATTTCTCTGACTCTTCTATACTTCCTAATTCTAATCCTATATTTGATTTTAGTAAATAAACCTTGCTTAATAGCTGATAATCAATCCCCTCATCAGCTGTCAAACTGATAACTGAATCTAGATAGATATTTGATTTTTCATAATTCTTTTCTTCAAAGCTTATTTCACCCAATCTTGCATAAATCTGAGAGAGCCAATATGTATCATCTATAACTTTTGC
>JAQVEY010000158.1 GCA_028697515.1 Bacteroidales bacterium
TGAGCAAAAACGTTAACTGTTAAAATTATTGCTATTATGCAAACGATTATTTTTTTCATATCTTTAAGGTTTTAAATTTTACAACTATTTAATACAAAAATAGTAATATTTTTTTGCTTATGACAAAAATTAAAAAGAATTTAATATTTGTAGTAATTATTACACTTTTAGTGGTAATAAGTGTTTTTGTAGTAAGGCATTTTATGAATAAAAATCCACTAGATGTAGATGTGTCTGATATTGACTTGCAAGTGGAAATTGAAAGGTTTGATAAGGATTTGCAAAATGTATTTGAAGGAAATTCTTATGAGAATATAGAAATGCTAAGTGAAAAATATCAAGACTTTTTTGAGGTTTATAATTATGATGTGATAAGTATTGGTGGGCCAGAAAATTCCTCATATCTGACTTATTTAAGTACATTTCTAAGTGACTATTCGGTTACAGAAGCTACTAAACAAGTCGAAGTAGTGTTTTCTGATATGAGTAATATCGAAGATGAACTAACAGATGGATTTAAACACTTGATTTATTACTATCCCGAAAAAAAAATCCCTCGTATTGTTAGTTTTGTTGCTGGATTTAATCATTCGATTCTTTTAACTGAAAACTATATTGGAATAGGTTTAGATAAGTATCTTGGAAGTGATTGTGAGTTATATGAAATGTTGGACATACCCGACTTTGCAAGAGCCGAAATGGTAAAAGAGCAAATCCCGATTGATATTATGTCTGCAATCTACGAGTCAGAATATCCATTTACACCAAAAACAGAAAATCTATTAGAATTTATGATCTATAATGGTCGTAAACTTTATTTTCTTGATGCGATGTTCCCGGAATTTGATGAAGCCAGAAAGAATAAGTATTCAGATACTCAACTTGGGTTTTGCAAGAAGTACGAAAGGGATATGTGGACAAATATTATTGAAAAGAAATTGCTTTTTGCAACAGATTATCTGACAATAAGAAAATTTGTAGAGAATGCTCCATTTACATATGAATTTGGTCCCGATAGTCCGCCCAGAGCAGTTAACTGGCTGGGATGGCAAATTGTGAAGTCATATATGTCTAACAATGATGTGACAATTCCAGAGCTAATGGAAGAAACTGATTATCAAAAAATACTGAACTTATCGGGATACGATCCAAAGTACAAATAAATTCTATTCATTACTTCCTTCCTGTTGCTTGTATTTTAAAGCTAAATGTGCGAGTAAATTAGAGAAAGTTTGCATTGCTTGCATTGTATCCTCGGAGATATCTTGGCCCTTTATTCTTAAGAGTAATAAACTGTACATGGCATCAATACAAACTTTTACATCATTAGAGTTTTCTTGTTTAGATAAGCTTTTGAATTCTTCAATATATGGCTTAGCCCATCTGTATAGTTCTGCATGTTTATATTCTTTAGGATTGTTAATTAAGCTTGTATGAAGCTCATTAACTTTATTAATGACAACTTCAATTCTTTTTATATCTCCGCTTTTTTCTTTTTTTTCTGATTTTAAATCCAGAATAAAGTCAGAGTACCACTGTCTTATATTTGACTTTATCTTTTCACTGACTTTAAATCTATTTATAATAGAATCTTCTATTTTATCAAGATTGAAATCAGAAGCTCTTATAATATCTTGTATTTGTCTTAGATACAAAATGTATTCTATTATGTTTTCTTTTTCTTTTTGTTGGGCAATTATCATTACAAATCATTTTTAAATTTATCAATTTCTCTTCTGTTCTTTTTTGTCGGCCTTCCCAAACCTTTTTCGTGAGTTTCAAAAGCCGACTTACGATTGTCTTGTAAAATCGCAAGTTTATTGTACTCTTCCTCGGGAGTTATTTCTGTAATATATTGTTTTGATAAAACAGCAGAAACCCTTTTATCCAAAATTCCGATGACTATAAATGACTTTATAATTGGAGGAACTTTAATCTGTATTTTGTCTCCTAATTTTATATTATATGATGGCTTTACTGGCATGTCATTGACTAAGACATGAGAATGTTTGCATTCCTCTGTGGCAATACTTCGTGTTTTATAAATTCTTACTGACCATAAATATTTGTCTATTCTGACAGCTGTGAGCATTGTTACAAGTTGTTTTTGTAAAAAACTAAATTATTTTTTTTTTATTAAATATTATTATTTATTTTTAGGCAAAAATAATATTAACTAAATATAATAACATACATGAAGAGGTTTATTATTTTCTTACTATTTGGATTGTTAGCATTATCATTAAATGTAAATGCACAAAAGGTCTTTATGAATGAAGGTATTTATAGTACCGATCCTATTAATCCGGAAGCATTTAACGAAAACTTATTTCAGGAAGTGATGCTTTTTAAGGTGAATACTTATATGGATTCATTAGGTTTAGAAGGATTTGAAGCACATGATTTTTTTATAGACCCTGCTGTTCAGCATGCACTAATTATGGCTGACACACAGGATGCTAGTCTTGATGGCAAAGGAGCTTTTAAAACAGTTAGGTCGCGATTGATTGCTGCAGGAGGTAGTGGTATTGGAGCTGAAGTAGTAGCAAGGATTACTATACGAGTATCTAATGAGTATATTTCATATGAATCGTTGGCCGATCAGGTTTTAGATAGGTGGAAAACAGGTAAATATGCAAATAGTCTGTTTTCACAGAAATATTTCTTTGCAGGGATTAGTGCAAAAATAGATGAAACCGGTAAAAAAGTTTTTGTTTCGATGTACATAGGAAACTACGCATCTTTAGGACCTTCTTATTACTCGGATGGTGGCATTCTTGTTCCTGCAACGACCAAAAAATACGGACTAAAACCAATTGATGAAAAGATATGTAAAAAGGCAACTGGTAAGATGCCTGATTTAGTTGACCTTCAATCAGGTTTGTCAATTAATGATGATGGACAAATTATATTTAAGTACAATGATTTAAAGAGATTTCGTCGTTTTATAAAGGGTAAAAAGGACGCCTTAGCTGTAGATGTTATTCAAAAAGAGCAGTTTAATAATTGTAGAAGCGAAAATGTTGCTGACTTTTCTAGACCTAATATTGGATATATGACAAAACGTGTTTGGTCAAAAAAGATTTATAAGTATAATTTAGCACAAGCAGAAGGTGAAGGAAAGAAAACTAAGGTTACTAAATTGGAAGTAGTGCTTGGAGAATTGCCTGTAGAATTAAGGCCTGAAGATGTTGAGTTGAATCTTATGATAATTAAAAACAAATCAGTATGTGCAAATATTCCTCAATCTTATGTGGATAAGAAAGTTTATGACTTTGTTCCAAAGATAGGCTTACTTCCTGATACTCTTTTACCAGCAGGAGTTCCAGAATATTTCCCAACAGAAACATCCGCTCAATTGAACTTTAGAATTCCTTTCGAACAGGGTAAATATACTTATGATCCTGAGGATATGATACCTGTAATCGCAGCATTAAATGAACCTGATTTTATTATAGATAAAATTTTTATTTCTGCTTTTTCTTCTTTAGAAGGAACAAATAATGAAAATACAATCTTGCAGAAAAAAAGAGCACAAAGCATTGTTAAGGCTTTGGAAGAAAATCAAAATGCCAGTATTATTGATTCTATTGTTACTGCTCCAAATTTGGAGGCTTTACAAGCAGATGCAAAGGGAACTATTTATGATGAAGTTTGCACAATGAATTTAGAAGAAGCAATAGTGTATGTAAATGCTCATAGAAAAGAATTGGAATTTCTGCTCGAAAACCATCGTTATGCAGATGTAACTATGTGGATTACCTATGATATTGAAGGCGATAAAGAGCAAAGATATGTAGTTGATCAATTTAACAAAGCTGTCGAAGCAGGTAAAATTGATTATGCCTTATCTATTCAAAAATATATAATGAAGCAAGTGATAAGCGGACATTATTCGGACAATGCAGTTTCTGATATGAGGATTCCACAAGGTAAGGAATACGTGGGTTTAAATATGAATAAAATTTGGCTTACACAATATGTTTTCAAGGACGTGCTTGATGAAGATTATCTTACTAAAATTGATGATTTAAATAAGCTTGATAACAATAATATTTATGTAGAATACAATGATATATTATGCGAAGTTGTGGTAACCGAACTAGATAATTCTAAATCAACAGATTTATTGCAGTCAAGAATTGATGGAATATACAATACTCCTATTAAAGTTGACCTTGTAGATTTACTTAACATCGAATTACAATATCAAATTATGGATATTGTTAAAGATTCTCTTGGCTTTGATCATCCAACGGTTGTGAAAAGTATGGATAAGATAAAAGAGATTATCAAGTTTAATGAATTATCATGGGAAAATTCACTTAAATTGGCAAGTGTGTTTATAAATCATGCTGATTATGAATATGCCATTAAACTTCTTGAACCGTATATTTTTGACGAACATATACCTTTTGTATTCTTAACAACTTATGTTACAGTTTGCTCGAAAGTTGAATATAAGGTCCATTCAAATAATTTTTATTACGCATTAGAAAGGATAAATAAACAAGATAAATCTTTCTTCTGCAGTTTATTTGCTCCCGACAAGTTATCTTTACAGACTTTTGTTAATACAAAGGTGAAAAACCTATATTGCGAAACTTGTAATAAGTAAATCTAAAGTTAAATAATTTAAAGCTGCGAAGGAAAATAATCCTTTGCAGCTTTTACTTTTGATTATTATAGTTATTTTTGATATTATTTTAATTCTATTTGTATGCGTTGTTATATAACCATTTTAGTCATATTGATAAGCGGAGAAATATTCAGTCAGCACTTCCTTAACGGAGTTATTGAAGGATATGATAGGAGAGATGTAAATATATGCTCTCAGTTCGGTGATGAAAGCAAATTAATTGAGACAGTCAAAACAAATCAGAACGGAGAGTTTGTCTTTAGTATTAATCAGCAAGCTGTTGGATTATACAGGATTTATCTGGATACTCAAGATTATTTTGATCTCATATATAATAATGAAGACATTGAAATTAGAACGAAAGTTGAGAATCCACAGTACAATATGGAGATTTTAAAATCAGCAGAAAATATTCAATTATATACATATATTATAGATAATTATATTTCAGACTATAAAATAGATGTATTGGATCAGTTAAAGGACATCTATCCTGATGGGAAATTTAGAAATAAGGTGGAATCAGAGTTAAAAAAGGAAATAAAGATAAAAAATAAAAATCTGGAAAAAGTAATTAAGCAGAATCCTGATAGTTTTACTGGGCGGTATTTAAAGTTTTTAAGAGAGTTATCTGTTCCGTCTAAATACAATGATTATGAGAAATCTGAGTTCCTTAAGAAGAATTATCTAAGCTATTATAAATTTAATGATCTAAGTTTATTGAATTCTAATGCTTATACGACCGTAGTATTGAATTATTTTAAATTATACAGAAGTAATAATCCTGAAGTTTATTATACGGCAGCAAAAGAAATTTTAGATTACATTTTCTTTGAAGATCCTAAAATTTTTAATTTCGTTTTTGAATATGTATTATCTGGATTTGAATCATTGGGACTTGATGAACAGGCAGCAAAAATAAGTGTTGAGTTTGGTGATTTATGTAGTGATGGTAGTGATAACCTCAAAATGAGAATTAAAAGCAATACGGAACTTTCTGTTGGTAAAAAGGCCCCCGATTTTAGTGCTCTTTCTACTTCAGGCAAAAAGTACACTTTGTCAGAGATGAAAACAGATTATACTTTGATAATATTCTGGGCAACATGGTGCGAGCATTGTAAAATAACAATGCCAAGACTTGCAGCGGCATCAAATATATTTAAAGAAGCAAAAATGGACATTATAGCAATAAGCATTGATTCAGATGAGCAAGTACTTAGAGAATTTCTAAAAGAAAACCAGATGCCATGGGATATTCTTTGTGAATATAAAGGCTGGGATGGTCAAATCGTTGTAGATTATGCTATTTTTGCAACCCCATCTATGTATATTGTGGATAAGGAATTAAATATAATTGCAAAACCATATAATGAAGAAAGATTATACGACGAACTTGAAAAAATTCTTACAAGA
>JAQVEY010000159.1 GCA_028697515.1 Bacteroidales bacterium
TCGCGTTCAGGATAATGGAAGAGGTATTCCGGTTGATCTGCATGAAAAGGAAAATAAATCTGCTCTTGAAGTAGTAATGACAGTATTACATGCTGGAGGTAAGTTCGATAAAGATTCATATAAGGTTTCTGGTGGTTTGCACGGAGTAGGCGTTTCTTGTGTAAATGCATTATCAAAGAAACTTGTTGCAACAGTAAAAAGAGATGGTAAGGTTTACAGACAAGAATATGAGATTGGAAAACCTTTGGCTGATGTTGTTGAGATAGGTGAATCTGATGAAACAGGAACAATTATAGAGTTCATACCTGATGATACTATTTTCGGTGTAACTGAATATCAGTTTGATATATTGGCAACTAGATTAAGAGAACTAGCATATCTTAATGCTGGCATAAAATTAAAACTGACCGATTTGAGAGAGCTTGACGAAAATGGGAATCCTAAATATAAAGATTTTCATTCAGAAGAAGGGCTAAAAGAATTTGTCAGGTATCTTGATGCAGGTCGTGAGAAACTTATCGAAAATATTATTCATATCTCTACAGAGAAGAATGATGTCCCTGTTGAAATTGCTTTGCAGTATAATACATCATTTACTGAAAATATCCATTCATATGTAAATAATATCAATACTATAGAAGGAGGTACTCACCTAACAGGTTTTAGAAGAGGACTGACTAGAACATTAAAAGCTTACGCTGATGATTCTGGAATGTTGTCAAAACTTAAATTTGATATTAGTGGAGATGATTTCAGAGAAGGACTAACAGCTGTAATTTCTGTTAAAGTTCAGGAACCTCAGTTTGAAGGTCAGACAAAAACAAAACTTGGCAATTCTGATGTCAGTATCTCGGTTGACCAAGCAGTAAGCGGATTATTAAAGAATTATTTGGAAGAAAATCCGAAAGATGCTAAAATTATTGTTGATAAAGTTATTCTGGCTGCAACTGCTCGTCACGCGGCACGTAAAGCTCGAGAACTTGTACAACGTAAAAATGTATTAGGGGGTTCGGGACTACCTGGTAAACTTGCCGACTGTTCGGATAAAGATCCTGCAAATTGCGAATTGTATCTTGTCGAGGGTGATTCTGCAGGTGGTACAGCCAAACAAGGACGTGATAGAAATTTTCAAGCTATTCTACCTCTTCGTGGTAAAATATTAAATGTCGAAAAAGCTATGCCTCATAAGGTGTTTGACAGCGAGGAAATTAAGAATATTTATACTGCTTTAGGCGTAACTATTGGTACAGAGGAAGATAGCAAAGCACTTAATATTGAGAAGCTTCGTTATCATAAAATTATTATAATGACCGATGCTGACGTGGATGGTAGTCATATCACCACATTAATTATGACTTTCTTTTTCCGCTATATGAAACCCTTGATAGAAGGAGGATTTTTGTATATTGCAACACCACCATTGTATTTAATACGCAAAGGAAAATCAGAACAATATGCTTGGTCAGAAAATGACAGAGCTGAAATTGTTGAAAGACTCGGACAAGGTAAAGAATCGGGTTTACATATCCAAAGATACAAAGGTCTTGGAGAAATGAACGCAGAACAATTATGGGATACAACTATGAGTCCTGAAACACGTACTCTTCGTCAGGTAAGCATAGACAATGCTGTTGAAGCTGATCATATATTTGCAATGCTTATGGGTGATGAAGTCGCTCCTCGTCGCGATTTTATTGAAGCTCATGCAACTTATGCGAAAATTGACGTCTAGTTTCTCCTGATAAATTCTTAACGAGCCTTTGCAATTTTTGTGAAGGCTTTTTTTTGCGGTAATTCCAAATCCTTAGCCTTTAGTTTTGGTCCGAACAGCATGATAATCCAAGAACCAGCAGTAAAAATACCTCAGCCTTAAACTCCCCCATAATCATTCACCAAATATAAAATTGAATCTATTGCGATCTTCAATGATTTTCTTGTTGAAATTTTGAATATAATCAAAAACAAACTCGGGTTTAATGTCTTTGGCTAATATTTTATTGTTACGGTTCAAAATATATAACCTAGGAGTTTTATAAGTACCGTAATATTTTGAAAAATTACTTGTTTGCGAAGGATCATAAACATTTATCCAATCCATCTCGTTTTCTGAAATAAACGCAGTCCATTCTTGAGTTTCGGTGCCTGATAAAACTGCATATATTTCAGTATTAATTTCTTTTAATTTTGGGTAATAACCACTTAAAATTAAAGCCGTTTCGTTGCAAATATCACAGTCAGGTTCCCAAAATAGCAACACTTTATAATCTGAATCTATATTATAAATTGAAAAATAATTACCGTTAATATCTGGAAGATTAAGGTCTTTAGCGATGTCTCCAATAACGTTATATTGAATGCTTTCTATCTTGAATTGCATTACTGAATATGCGACATCACTTACCCAATCAGGCTTTTTGGTCATAAAATAGTTTCTGTAAATATATACCAAATATGCTTCAAGCCTTAAATCAGTAGGGTTTTCGTAACGTGAAATTAAATAGTTTAGAATATATTGGCGGTATTCATTATTCAAATCAGTTTTTGATATCAAACTGTCTATATCAGGGTATACTTCATCAGGCTTATTTATTCGGGTATCAAAGAAATAGAAACAGTAATCAGACAGTAGTTTGTGAAAAATAAATTCTGGAGTATTTAATAGACTTTCATCATTAAAATCAACTCTGTCTAAATAATGAGCTTTGTAATAGTTATAATGTGTTAATGGATCAGAATATTGCATATTACTAATTTCTGTTGGAACGTAAAATGGTTCAAGGACATTAAGTATTTTGTATAGAAAGTCTGCTTTTTCTGTTTTAAGCTTATAAGCTGAATACAGCGAGGATTGTGATTTATTTAAACTGTCAATAATCTTATTTATAACTGTTACAGTATCTGGCGAAAATGATTTATAAAATTCTAATTCCATTGTTAGTTGTGTCCTTTTTTTGTTGATAATTGCAATTTCTTTTTGCAATTCATTGAAAATAGTGTATTGTTTTTCGCCGCTTATTTGCATTTTTCCCAAGATATCGTTTGCATCAGTTTTAATTGTAATATTTTGTTCATCAGCAATAATGAAGTCGAATCGTGATTGAGGTGGAATTACAATGAAATAAACTCCATGAGCTAACTTAGAGTCTGATTTGAATTCAACTACTCCATTTTTCGGGGGTAAGGAATCTATTACCTTAAAGTCCGGTCCTTTATATACCCCAAGATAAATAAAATATTGCGGACAGTTTTCTATTTCAACTCTAATTTTATAAGCAAAAGCTGAAATACTAAAAAAAAATAAAATAAGAAATAAGCCGTATTTCAAATTAATGAAAAACGGCTTAAAACTATTTATAATTGAATTATTCAGATTCTTTAATCTCATTTCTCATTTTATCAAATTCGATAAGGTCTTTTATGCTTTCGACGCCAATTCGTTTTCCGATAATTTTTTTCTCACGATTTAAAACATAAACTACAGGTGTACTGTAAATATCATAAAAGTCTCTAAATTTTGAATGTGGATAAGGACCGTCCCAGACATTGTACCAACCATCTTCATAGAGGTTCTTTTCATCCAAAAATGTTTTCCATTCTTCTTTATCATACTGTGTATATAATGCGAAAATATTAACATTTAGTATTTTAAGACTATCTCTAAATTCATCCATCAGTTTTGGGACTTCTTTTTTACAATGTCCACAATGAGGTTCATAAAATACTAAAACAGTATAATCTGCATCAACCTGATGTAGAGAAATATATTTCTCATCAATTGTTTGCATTCTTGTAAGATCTGTTGCAATATTTCCTAACTTGGTAGGAGTTATTTTTTCTACTCTTTCAATTAGTTTTGCCATAAAACTAGTATCTGCCCAATGTGCTTTACCACTTAAATACCATTCTTCAGCAATGTCAACAAAAACTGCATCATAACCCATCACCTTTGATGATTCAAAATAATGTAACAAATGGGAAGTTGTAAACTGGAACATCAAACTGTCGCCGCCTTCGTATGCTTTTCTGATTATTGCACGTGCTTCGGGCATCATAGAATCTGCCATAGGAACTACCATTTTTTCAAAATAATAATTCAATTTATTTTCATATATAGGAGTTCTTAATAATCCGTTTTCTGAAAAATCTATATAATCCCAATAATGAGATTTGTAATATTTATATTGAAATTGTGGATCTATTTCTTCGCCGTTTTCATCTTTTGGCGACTCTGGGATTTTTACTTCTTTTAATGATAGTAAGATTTTAGAGAAAAAAGTATCAGGATTTTGATCAATTATTTTATCCATATATTCCAGTCTTTCATCATTTAAATCGTTCATCAAATCTGCAATTCTCTTTTTTTCATCTTCATTATCAGTAGCAGCTTCGTATTCTTTATTCAAGTCTATCCTTCTGTTCTGAATTTCTGACATTTTTTGCTGATATTCATTGAAAATGATGTTTTCTTTACAGCCTTTAACTTTCATATTTTTCGAAAAGTCAGTTGTGTCAGTTTCTATCGAAAAGTTCTGATTATTTGTCATGAGAATCTCAAAATATGTCATCCCTTTTGAGGGCATCACAACCAGATAGATACCTTTATTTAATTCTTTATCTCCAGTAAAAACTGCATTACCTTTACTGTCAATTCTGGCAGTATCAATTACATATTTTTTTTCTCCGAAATGGTGACCCAGATAAATAACAGTATCACTTACTCCATTTATTTTTACATTAATTTCATAAGCTTGAGCACTTAATAAAAGACTTGTAAACACTATTAAATTCAACAAACCGACTTTCTTCATAATCCTTTCTTTAATTGTTTGACATGCAAAATTAGTAAATTTTCATTAAGACACATTTTTATGTCAAATAGTTTGCCAGACAAAATAAAAAATATGATTTTTTTTAAATACTTTTTTAAAATCATTGGCAATGAGTTATAAATCTGTTTTAGAAATTATCAAACCAACTTCTTCGTTTTGCAAGCTTTAGGTCTTTAAGCATAGATGCTTTTACATTTATCTGGAACATATAAGATTTGTGCTCCCCAAAAGGAACAAGATGTAAGCTGGCTTCCCAGCAGTGCAGATCTCTATAAATATCTATGGTACTATAAGTGGCTTTTTTGTTTGCGATGTCGTATCCACTGCCAAAACTTATTTTCCATTTTTTTGTGAGATTAAAATCTCCTGTTACATTAACTGTTTGTGTAATATTTGATTCGAAGTATGGTTTTGTGTATCTGAATGTGTAATTAACTCGAATATTCCAAGGAATATCAAAATCTACATATTGGTCAGGATAACCGTATAGAGTTTGATAAGGATCAATATCTGTATGTGCTTTAGATTCTGCCATTTTAGAATTTAATGAGAAACCTGCAGTTAGATTTACAATTGTTAAACGAAGCAATTGATCATTTACATTATATGCAAATTGATTTATTCTAACTCCTGAACCATAATCATTTTCCATTATAGCATAAGGGTCAAGACTGGTATTAAATGTTAAATCCAAGAGCTTGATTTTGGTGCGTCCATTTATTGTAAGTGGTGCAAGATTTAGACTGTCTGCCATAATATTATAGCTCGTGCTTATTGTTAGGTTTTCTAATAATTTGATCTTTCTGTCTTGAGCTACAGTATCGTTTTTGTTTCTTAATTTCATCTCGAGATTGTTGCCGATATTCAAATTTATTGAACCTGCACCTCCTCGTGATGGGGTACCGTATGGCAAGCCTTGAAATCTTGAATAAATATATCCTATGGTATCATATTGTCCTGTTGTACCGTTATATTGAATCCTGTAATATTCATCATAGTAATTATATTTTCTTTGCCCGTAGTCGGGAAGATAATTATAACTTACCGAAGGAGACATAACATGTCTTATCGCTTTAAGATTTCCCTTTTTAAAGTTAAAAGTTCCGTAAATCTGTGTTGACCATTTTAAATTGACAGAATAATCCCAAACTCTTGAAAAATGTGTTTGATATTCAGTTAAGAGATTACCTATAGAATCTGTTGAATCTGCAAATACCCAG
>JAQVEY010000160.1 GCA_028697515.1 Bacteroidales bacterium
AAAGTATTTATAAAAAATTGTTTCAGGAAAGCTATTAAAAAAGAGATTGTACGATTCAAAATTTTCTATAGCAGTTGGCATAAATATAAATTTGAATGCCCACAAGACAAGCATAATAGCAAACATTAAAACATAGTTTGCCGGAGTGTTTGATTTTAATAGTTTTATCATATCAAATCAAATCCTAAATCTTTTCTATAGTACATGTTTTCAAAATGGATTTCTTTTGCTGCGGAATAAGATTTTTTAAGTGCTTCAGAAATGTCTTTGCCGAAACTACTTATTGCTAAAACACGTCCACCTGCAGTTACTAATGTCCCGTCATTTATTGCTGAGCCGGAATGAAAAACAATACTATCCTTTACTTTGTCGATGCCAGTAATTTTTTTGTTTTTTTCATAATTGCCAGGATAACCTCCCGAAACAAGTATAATTGTTACAGAGGCTTCTGTTGATATTTCCAAATTAACATTCTTTAGTTTTTTTTCTGCAGCACTAATAAGGACTTTTAAGAAGTCAGAGTTTATCCTTGGCAATATCGCTTCGGTTTCAGGATCTCCCATACGTACATTATACTCAATCACGTAAGGATTTCCTCCAACATTCATCAGACCAAAGAAAACAAAACCACAATAATTCATCTTTTCTTTTTTTATTCCTTCTATTGTTGGTTTAATTATACGTTCTTCAACTATATTTGCAAAATCTCTATCATAAAAAGGTACTGGAGAAATGGCACCCATACCACCAGTATTAAGTCCCGTGTTATTTTCTCCTATTCGTTTGTAGTCTTTAGCCTCTGGTAATATTACATATGATTCGCCGTCTGTAAGAGCAAAAGTCGAGCATTCGATCCCATCAAGATATTCTTCTATTACTACCTTATTACCTGCCGAACCAAATTTCCCACCAAGAATATTTTTAAGTTCGGATATTGCTTCAGAATAATCGTTGATTATTACAACTCCCTTTCCGGCAGCAAGTCCATCAGCTTTTAGAACATAAGGGGGTGTTAATGTCGCAAGATAGTTTATTGCCTCATCATAATTTGATGGGTTTGCACAAAAATATGAAGCGGTTGGTATGTCGTATTTAAACATGAATTCTTTCGCAAAATCCTTCGACCCTTCTAGTTTTGCTCCAAGTTTATCGGGACCAATTATATATAAATTGTCAAATTCGGGTTTTGCACGAAAATAATCAACAATTCCTGAGACTAATGGATCTTCAGGCCCCACGACAATCATATTTATACTATTCTGCTTAACAAATTCAGAAATGGCGTTGAAATCATTCACAGAGATCTTTACATTTTCAGCAATTTGAGCAGTTCCCGCGTTTCCAGGTGCGACATATAGATTGCTTAATACAGAGCTTTTTGAAATCTGATATGCCAAAGCATGTTCTCTACCGCCAGAGCCTAAAATGAGGACATTCATAATTTTATAAATTTTGGGTAAAAATATTAAAAATATATTAGCTGTGAAAGAATATGGGGTTCAGAAAAGAATATAAGTAACAGATTATGGTTTTACCAAACAAATTTGTTAATTTTGAGATTTTAATCTCTTATGGTATAGATATGGAAGAAAAATTGAGAAATACAATACTTTCTGCTTGGGATAATCATGAAGAACTGAAGGGTGAAAAAACAATAAACTCAATTCGGGAAGTGATAAGTTTGCTCGATTTGGGTAAATTGAGGGTTGCATATAAAAATAATGCTGGATGGGAAGTAAACGAGTGGGTAAAGAAAGCTGTTATTTTATATTTCCGAGTTCAAAAAACTGAAAAAATGGAAACAGGAATTTTCCACTATAATGATAAAATTCCATTAAAAAAAGATTATGATAAACTTGGAGTAAGAGTTGTTCCTCATGCACTAGCAAGATTTGGATCATATCTTGCTCCGGGCGTAATTATGATGCCTTCTTATGTAAATATTGGGGCTTATGTTGATTCGGGAACAATGGTTGATACTTGGGCTACAGTAGGCTCTTGTGCTCAGATTGGAAAAAACGTTCACTTGTCGGGTGGCGTAGGAATTGGCGGAGTATTAGAACCTGTACAAGCAGCACCAGTTATTATTGAAGACAATTGTTTTATTGGCTCTAGATGTATTATTGTCGAAGGTGTACGAATAGGTGAAGAGGCTGTTCTTGGTGCAAATGTAGTTATTACTGGGTCAACAAAAATTATAGACATTTCGGGGGATACGCCTATTGAACACAAAGGATACGTGCCAGAAAGATCGGTTGTAATTCCAGGAACAATCCCCAAAAAATTCCCTGCAGGCGAATTTCAAGTGCCTTGTGCTTTTATTATTGGAAAAAGAAAAGAGTCAACAGATAAAAAAACTTCTCTTAATGATGCTTTGAGGGATAATAATGTGGCAGTGTAAATGTTAAATAAAAAAAAACACATAACTCCAAACTGTGAGGTCGCTGAGCGAAGTCGAAGTGCCGAACTCCGAACTCCGAACTTTAATATAGGTTTCGACGCAAAAAGAGCATTTTTAAACAAAAGTGGTTTGGGAAATTACAGCCGCGATGTTATCAGGTCGCTGCATGATTTTTATCCCCAAAACAAGTATGTACTTTTCACACCCGAAAAAGAAACTGAGTTACTTGAAGAAAAATACAGACAAAGTGTTGTTTCTCCTCGTTCCATAACTAAAATTGGAAAAGCTCGTTGGCGTAGCCTTAAAATGGGTGAGGAGATTAAACATCAAAAAATTGACATTTTTCATGGTTTGAGCAATGAGCTCCCGAAAAATATAAATATCACAAATGTTAAAAAAGTTGTGACTATTCACGATTTAATCTTTATTAAATACCCTCAATTATATAATTTTATTGATCGAAAAATTTATTTTAGAAAATTTTATAATGCTTGCAAAAATGCGGATATAATAATTGCTACCAGCAAACAAACAAAAGCAGACATAATTAATTATTTTAAAACTCAGGAAAGTAAAATAGAGGTTATTTATCAGTCATGCAGTAGTATTTATTCTAAAATAGTTTCTAAAGAAAAAATTGAAGCAGTTAGAGAATCATATAATCTGCCAAATACTTTTATTCTTACCGTTGGAACTATTGAAAGAAGAAAAAATGTACTTAACGTACTAAAAGCGATATATTTTTTTAATCTAGATGTAAATTACGTAGTGGTGGGGAAAAAGACATCATATTGTAAAGAAATTATTGCTTACGCAAAAGAACATAATATGACAGACAGATTATTTATTAGGGAAAACATTACAAATGA
Organism: Bacteroidales bacterium; assembly: GCA_028697515.1. GTDB lineage: Bacteria > Bacteroidota > Bacteroidia > Bacteroidales > ML635J-15 > Bact-19. Next base: position 3,271 of record JAQVEY010000160.1, read on the forward strand.
TGATATGCCTGCAATATACAGAATGGCAGATATGTTTGTTTACCCATCAATATACGAAGGATTTGGAATACCTATTTTGGAAGCATTCTATTCAGGAGTGCCGGTGATTACAGGAGATAAAGGCAGTACAGCTGAAATTGCAGGCGATGCCGCTATTCAGGTTGATGTTTTAAATCCAAAAAGTATTGGAATTGCCATAAAGTCTGTTGTTGAAAGTAATGAAATTAAAGAGCAATTGATAAATAGTGGTAAAACTAAAGTTAAGCAATACGATAGAGAAAAGCTTTGTAGTGATTTAATAGAGTTATATAAAAAATTATGAAAGAAATTGTTTTTGAAGCACTAAGTGTTTTGAAAAAAGGTGGAATAATACTTTATCCTACCGATACAATATGGGGACTTGGATGTGATGCTACTAACGAATCGGCAGTCGCTTCAATTTATGCAATAAAGCAAAGAGATAAAAGCAAAAGAATGCTGATTCTTGTGGATTCAGTTGAAATGCTTGAAAATTATACCTCTTTTGTACCTGATATTGCATATAAGTTAATCGAAGTAACTGACAAACCATTGACAATTATCTATCCTAGAGCAAAAAATCTCGCTAAAAACCTTATTGCCTCAGATGGGTCTATAGGAATTAGAGTTGTTAAAAACGAATTTTGTCAAGCCTTGATAAAAGAACTAAAAAAGCCTATTACATCTACTTCAGCAAATCTTGCAGGACAGAGCTCTCCGCTAGGATTTTTTGCTATTTCAAACGAAATTAAAATGGCTGCAGATTATATTGTGCCGTTACACCTCGAAGAGTTAAGCACTGCAAAAAGTTCTGATATAATTAGGATTAATAAAAACGGTCAAATCGAGATACTTAGATAAAAGAAAACTCCGGCGAATCTTTTGGGAGAGACTGCCGGAGAAAAAATTCAGACATTTTTAAAAAGTTACCGTCAAGTGAATTCCAAATTTAATGCCAAAAAGAAATTCTTATTAATAAATATTTATATTTGCTTTAAATCTTAATATGTGAGCACAATAAAATCTTATATTACACAACTAAGCAATAAGTTATGTGAAATATACCCACCCGAGGAAGCTTTAAGTGTGGTTAATTACTATGTTTGTGAAGTGTTAAAAATAAGTAATACTGAGTTGATTTGTTGTAAGGACAGAAATCTAAATGAAGAACAATTTCAAAAACTAAAAAAAGACGAAAGCAGACTGGTTAAAGGAGAGCCGGTGCAGTATGTTACTGGAAAGGCATATTTTTATGGATTAGAGTTTTTTGTTGACAAAAATGTTCTTATTCCGCGCCAAGAAACTGAAATATTGGTTGACAGTATCATTAAAAGATTTGGAATCGCCCAAAACTTACACATCTTAGATATTGGAACAGGTTCTGGATGCATTGCAATTAGCTTAAAAAAGTTTTTGCCCCAAGCTCAAATTTGGGCTCTTGATATTTCAGAAAAATCGCTTTCTGTGTGCAATGATAATGCAAAGAAAAACGAAGTTGAAATAAGTACCGTTATATATGACATTTTAGGAAATGCCAAGTTCCCGATAGATGCGAAATTTGAAATCATCGTTAGTAATCCACCTTATGTTCTTGAATCAGAAAAACAACTTATGCATAAAAATGTGACAGAATTTGAACCGAATATTGCATTATATGTAAGTGATGTGGCCCCGTTAATCTATTATAAAGCAATATCTACTTTCGCAAAACGGCATATTGATATTAACGTAGAATTAATTGTTGAAATAAATGAGAATTTTTCAACTCAGGTTATAGAATTGCATAAGAATGTGGGATTTTTTAAAAATGAAATAATTTTTGACCTAAATAATAAACCAAGATTTATCTGTTCGAAGAAATAATTTTACTAATTTTGTATAAACCAAATAAAAAACAGACTATGAAAAAATCAATATTAATAATTATTGTAGCTTTTGCAAGCTTATATTTTTTTAACTCTTGCGAAAGTGAGAGTAGTGCAGATGTCAATCAGGACAGGATATATGCTTTGTACGAAATAGTTTACAACGAAACTGCCGATTTATCATATGCAAGAGCAACTTTCTTTTTTGGAGGAGTTACCGGAACAAGACTTGAACTTGCAAGCCCAAGTGTAGTAACTGCAAATTCTGAAGCTATGGGATATAAATCGGTTCTCGCATATTACGAAAAAGAACTTGCAGGGTATGTGCAAAATTGTGAATTTTTATGGACAGATTTAGACGAGAATTCGTTTGTAAATACTGCTTCCATTACTGAAATAGATTTACCGGAGACTCTTGATACTATTATAAAAGGACAATCATATGAACTAACTTGGGTTGGCACATCATTAGCTTCTGGGGAAACAGTATGGGCATATCTCGATGGTAATGCAGAAAACGACGAGGTTCTTGCTACTCAGAATACTCAAAACGCTGTAAGTATATTATTAAGTGCAGTGCAGACCGACAAATTAAGTATAGGGACTAACACTATTCGTCTTACAAGAAAAAACACTATTGATGGACAAGAAGTAACTTCGGCAGGAGGATCTTGTTCCGGCACATTCGAAACCCGTGTTGTAAATATTGAAGTTAAAGAATAAAGTAATAGTTTTTGTTTTTAGAGATCTTTTCTTATTCATATTTTTTATCAGTACTGACCGACTAAATTTTTAAAAAAAGTAGGGCTACTACCATAAGGGTTCACCCTAATGTCGTAAATTTGTTTTGCAAAAAATAAAAAACGACATGAGCAAAGATATAAATAAAA
>JAQVEY010000161.1 GCA_028697515.1 Bacteroidales bacterium
TCCCGAAAAATAGAAAAATTATTTTAAATTTTTCTTAATTTTTCGTGGACTCTCGATTTTTAGTTAAAAAAATCATCACCGTCCAAATCTAACAATTCAATATTTCAATTAACGTCTGTTTACTTTAATCAGCTATGATTTTTTTATAAAAATCGGAGCTGAGCTATGGGACCGATATAGAATAATTTCTATAGTATTTCAATTAACGTGTTCCTTAAAACAGGATTGCAAAAATAGATATAAATTTCAATAATTCAAAAAAAATAAAATAAAATTCTGAAAATTTGATCTGATTAAATATTTTCTAATATATTTCCGTTTTAATAGAAATATTTTTTCTTATTTTTGATAAAATATTTGTTAGCCTTTTCAAATTTAAAAATTTAAAGCATAAATAGTGATGAAGTCAATAAAAATGAATTTAAAACCCATTAGTTTAGCGGTTTTGGTTTTCCTGCTTACTTGTTCTTTTAGCAGTTTTGCACAGGATAAATTACCAAATTTGATAAAAAAAATCCAACCTTCTATCGTTTCAATTATTACTTACGATAAAAATGGAGACCCTCTTTCGAGTGGTAGTGGTTTTTTTATCAATAGCGATGGAAATATTATCACAAATTGTCATGTGATGGAAGATGCCTGGGATGCGGAAATTAAAACTTTTGAAGGAAATACTTATCATGTTGATAAAGTTTTAGCACACAATTACAATTCAGATATTGTTATGTTATCATTGAAAATGCCTGATAATAATAAATATATTAAAATAACAACAGATATTCCAGAAATAGGTTCGAGCGTTTTTGTTATTGGAAATCCGCGTGGACTTGAGCAAACTGTTTCGGATGGCATTGTTTCAGCAGTAAGAGTTGACCCTAATTATGGAAGAGTTGTTCAGATTACGGCTCCTATTTCTCCAGGATCAAGCGGTTCGCCGGTAATGAATATGAAAGGAGAGGTCATTGGGGTAGCTACTTATCAGTTCATTAATGGACAAAATCTTAATTTTGCAATTCCATGTCAGGTTATTGATAATCTTAATCCTGTGCAGAATTTTAGTCTGGCAAAATGGCAGGAAATTAAAGAGTATGGTCCTGACGAGATGCTTGCAGTATTGCTTGAGGAAGGTGAAAAGTATCTTATTGAGGAGAAGTATGCAGACGCTTTAAAAGTATTTATGGCCGTGGATGAACAATTACCCGATATGCCAGAAGTTAGCTATTTGTTGGGTTATTGTTATCAGCAAATGGATAGAATTGACGAAGCTTTTGGTTCTTATAAAGAAGCTTTAAAGCTTAATGAAAAATATGAGTATGCATATTATGGAATGGCCGAATTATATTATAATAAGAAAAAATATAAAAAGGTTGTTGCAAATTGCGACAAATCTTTGTTTTATAATGAGCAATATGCAGATGCTTTTATATTGAGATCTAATGCAAAAGAAAAACTTGGGGATACAGATGGTGCAAATCTTGATAAAATCAAAGCAAATAATATTAATGCTAAAATCAGACTTAATAAGGAAGCAAAACTAAAGAGATCAAAGTTTGCTAAACTGGAGAGTAATTATTATAAAAAATTAGGATTGACAATGAAATTGAGGCTAACAAAATCAAAGTTTGTAAATTCAGTTAAGAAATAATAACAAAAGATTTATTCTTCACTAACTACATCTTCGTAATCCTCTTCAATAGCTTCCATGATAAGAATATCATTTATTATTTGATTCATTGATTTAAACTTAAGTTTTAATTTATTGGTTTTTTCCGATGGATAGAAAAATATAGTCCTATTTTCACCCGGTATAAGGTTAAAATAATTGTCGGAGAATTTGCCATCAATGTTTTCAGTACTTATGTACAGGTCTTTTATAAACACTTTACTTGTAAGCGAAATTTCAAAATAATCTTTATGAAGTTTAGCATTGTAGGTCAATTCCTGCTTAGGTAATAGCAGGTTATAGTTTTTTCCGGGAACAACAATTCTTGAACTTAGTAAGTCTTCCGTATTGTTATCAAATAGTTTTATTCTGACGAAAGATTTATTTCTGTATTTTGCAATAGAATCAGTAATATTGTTCTCGAATTCTACAGGTGTTGAAGACAATAAATCAGAAATTAAAACTGTTGTGTCAGTCATAATTAGCTTTCCATTAAAGTCGTTAATTGAGATAATTAGCTTTGTAATAAAACTATAATTGTTGTGGTTAATAAGATTAATATGGAATTTGTTTTTGTGTTCGTATGCAGATATAGATACATTTTCAAATGATCTTTTAGCATAATAGTACAGGGCTTTAGGTTGGTTGTAATAATCAACTGCTGACCATGAAATAGCTGGCCAACAATCATTAAATTGCCAGAATAGTGTTCCCATACAGTAGGGCATAGCCGAAATATGTGCATCAAATGCTTTTTGCATTCCTTCTGCTTGCACAATCTGACTAATATAAATGTAATCTTCAAATTGCTCAGGAATTGGATAAGTATGTTCCATATATTTACTTATCAAGTAAAATCCCGATTTGTGCTTTTGATGATTTTTAAGAGCTTGAGAATATCTATATAAGGAGTCTTCGGGAATAAAGTTCATAAGTGAGTTCATTTCAGGAATAGACTGAAAGCCATATTCACTCATAAATCTTCCTGTTTTATCAAAATAAATATCGAATTCTTCTTCACCCCACCAAACACCCCAATAATGAGAATCCCCATGAGTTATTGATTCGGCATGACCCCACCCAAAAGAAGGTGAACTCGGAATATAGGCTTTTGATTTGTCGATGTCTGCAACTACGCTTGGTATTATTCTATGGAAAAGATTATCATAGTCTTTCCAAATTTTTACTGAATCTTCATTACTTATATTGTATTGTTGTTGCCAGTTCCAGTCAAACCATCCATTGCTGATTTCATTATTACCACAATACATAGCGATAGACGGGTGATTGTACAATCTTGTTGTCTGATATTTTACCTCCTCTTTTATATTCTCAATCATTTTGTCATCAATAGGATACATTGCACATGAAAACATAAAATCCTGCCATATCATAATACCAAGCGAATCGCACAAAGAATAAAAATAATCGTTTTCATATATCCCTCCGCCCCATACACGCAGCATATTAAAATTCGCATCTTTTGCCAAAGTCAATAATTCTTCATATTTTTTATCAGTATTTGAACCATTGAAAAATTCAGCAGGTACCCAGTTTGCCCCTCTTGCAAAAATTGGTTGACCGTTCAATATGAAATAAAATTTCTGCCCGTCTTTGTCGGTATCTGTACATAATTCTATTTTTCTTATTCCTGTTTTTATAGTTTTTGTCTCAACTCTAAATTTTGTACTGACTTCAACTTGTATTTCATACAGTTTCTGATTTCCATATCCGTTACACCACCATAATTCAGGACGTTTTATAACAAACTCGACAGGATAGGTTTGAATGCCTTCATTAATTTTTAGTTTTTGGTTAAGACTGTCGAATTCGTGATTAGGACTTATAATTTTAACATCTCCATTATAGAAATTCTCCGATTCTATCTCAATATAAGCCACAAGAATTGCAGCCGTATCTGAAACCAGCTTTTGTTCAATAAATATATTTTTTATCCTGAGTTTTTCCCAAGAATTAATATATACATCTTTGTAAATGCCACAGGTTTCCATATTAGGTGCAAAATCCCAACCGTATTGATACTGTGCTTTGCGAGTATGGGTGCGATTGTCAGGTATCGAATAAATTCCTGCATTCTGCCTTTCAGAATTGTGCAGTGACGATGGATAAAAAACGACTTCTATTAAATTGTTTTGTTTTTTTCTAATAGAATCATCAATAACAAAAACCCACTGTCTGAACATATTACTCGTCACACCAATTTTCTCTCCATTAAGAAATACTTCAGAATGTGTATCTATTCCATCAAAAACAAGTTCAAGATTTCTGTTAATAAAATCAGGAGAAAGATCAAATTCTTTTCTGTATTTCCATTCTTTTTCTGAAATCCATGTAAGACTATCTGAATTTGAGCCATATAATGGATCGGAAATAAGACCGTTTGCAAATAGGTCGGTGTGAATATTTCCTGGAATTTTGGCAGGATACCATTTGTTAGTCTTCTCGTAAAAAAACTCCCAACCGCTGTTCAAATCAATCTTCTTTCTGGTAGATTTTTGATTGCAGGATAAAAGTAAAACCAGACTTATAATTGTTGTAATTATTATTATTTTTGAACATATTTTAATTAAATAATTCATATGAAAAGATTATTATTGTTCTTATTATTCATTTCGACACTTGCGATTTCATGCAAAAATAAGCAAAAGTATTTGTTTGAAGATAATATTATCCCAAAACCTTCAGAAGTTATTGTTCATCATGGAGAATTAAATGTTGAAGATGAAATCTATATAATTATCAATGAAAACTGTGAAGGAGCAAGCAAGGTAAAAAACTACACAATGGAATTTTTATCAAGATCATACAAAGTTGATGATGTTCCTGAAAAACAGCAGAATGGGACAAATATTTTTTTGAGTATTGCAGGAGAAGGAAATCCTGAATCGTATAAATTAACAATAAGCGAATTGGGAATAGAAATTGTTTCGCCGGGATATGCCGGATTGTTTATGGGATTTCAAACCCTTCGTCACTTATTTCCACCTGAAATTGAAGGAGGTAAAAAGCTCGAAAATGTTAAACTACCTTATATTGAAATTAGCGATGAGCCTCGATTCAAATATAGAGGAATGCACCTCGATGTATGTCGCCATTTCTTTTCTGTGGAAGATGTTAAATCATATATAGATATGCTTGCTATGCATAAATTTAATGTTTTACACTGGCATTTAACCGACGATCAGGGTTGGAGAATTGAGATAAAGGCCTTTCCTGAATTAACCAAAATATCGTCAATGCGAAAAGAAACAGTTGTAAAACAGAATTGGGGCGAGTACGACGGAATCCCTTACGGGGGTTATTATACTCAGGATGAAATCCGCGAAATAGTTAAGTATGCCGAAGATCGTTTTATTATGGTTATTCCCGAAATTGAAATGCCCGGACATTCGTTAGCTGCTTTGGCTGCTTTTCCGGAATTGGGTTGTACTGGAGGACCTTACGAAGTAGGAACAACTTGGGGTGTTTTTGATGATGTTTTTTGTGCCGGTAATGACAAAACATTTGAGTTCCTCGAACAAGTTATTGATGAGGTCTGTATGCTGTTTCCAAATTCTCCATTTATTCATATAGGTGGAGATGAATGCCCGAAAACGAGATGGGAAAACTGCCCTAAATGTCAGAAACGTATGCAGGAAGAGGGCTTATCAGATGAACATGAATTACAGAGCTATTTTATTCAACGTTTGGAAAAATATATTAATTCAAAGGGGAAACGTATAATCGGTTGGGATGAAATTCTTGAAGGTGGTTTAGCTCCAGATGCCACAGTTATGTCATGGCGAGGGACTTCGGGAGGGATTGCTGCTGCACAGATGGGACATGATGCAATTCTTACTCCTGGCGAATATTGTTATTTTGATCACTATCAATCTCTCGATAAGGAAAATGAACCATTAGCAATTGGAGGATTTACTAACTGCGAAAAAATATATGGATGGAATCCTGTTCCTGATTCGCTCACATCCGAACAAGCAAAACATATTATTGGCGTTCAGGCAAACGTGTGGACTGAGTATATTGCTGATTTTGCTCATATTCAATATATGGTTTTACCAAGAATGGCAGCTCTAAGCGAAGTTGCGTGGTCGAAAGAAAGAGATTCTTCATATTCTGATTTTAAGAAACGCCTTCAAGCTATGTATATTAGGTACGAAAATGCAGGGTATAATTACGCAAGGCATGAGGAGGAGTAGGAAGAAGTGCACTAGAGTGCCTAAAGTGAACCTCTGCTGCCTTTAGATTTGCAATTACAAATTAACAATGAGTTTTTAAAAAGGAATAATGGTTATTATTAATGAATTTCTTTTTTTGCTACTTTTTTTCTTTGTTGAAAACATTTAAATTGTTAATAAAGT
>JAQVEY010000162.1 GCA_028697515.1 Bacteroidales bacterium
GCAGTTTTTCTTGACAGAGATGGCGTAATTAATCTTGAAAGAGGTAAATATACTTGCAATCCTGATGATTTTATTTTAAACGAAGGAATTATTGAATCAGTAAAACTTCTAAATGACAGCGGTTTTTTAGTAATCGTAATTTCTAATCAGGGTGGTATAGCAAAATCTTTATACACAATTACTGATGTAATTGATATACACAAAAAGTTTTGTAGTTTACTGAAAGAGAAAGATGCAAGGATCGATGATTTCTTTTTTTGTCCACATCACGATAGTATTAGTAGGTGTATTTGTCGTAAACCAGAGTCTTTGTTGTTTGAAAAGGCCATTGCTATAAATAATATCGATTCGCGAAAATCTTTTATGATTGGAGACAGCCAAAGAGATGTGCAAGCCGCCGAAAAAGCAGGAATTAAAGGAATTTTGATTCAGGCAAATGAAAATATTTTTAATATTTGCAAAGAAATATCTGAAAAAATATGACAGCAAAATACCTGATGCTTAATGGAGAAATTTTGCCTGCTGCAAAACCTTGTCTTTCGCACTTGAATAGAGGCTTTTTATATGCCGATGTTTTTAGTTTTGAATTAAGGGGTAATTCTTCTAAAGCTTTTTTTGCAGATAGATATTTTGATTATTTGATTGCCACAATGAGTCGTTTAAAAATGGAAAGACCACTATTGCTAAAAAAGTCCATTTTTGAAACCGATTTAGAATTACTTTTACAAAAAAACAGAATTTATAAAGGTTTTACTGCTAGAGTCTCTGTTTTCCGTGATGACTCTCCATCCTTGCTTCCCGAAAAGAATTCTGTATCAATTTTAATAACGGTAAATGAATTCCCTCAGGAGGAATATAAAGTTCTTAACAATGGTTTGAAATTGAACATATTGCGAAATTACACAATACCTGATTTCGTATTTAAATCTGATATTACTCCATATTTTAATGAAGAAATGCTTTTATCTTCATATCTTGAAGAATTTGATATTGATGATGTTTTTATAACCGACAGCAAATCTAATGTTGTCAAAACAATCTTTTCAAGTGTATTTATAATTAAGGACAACAAACTCTTTGTGCCTGAAAGAATACCAAACGATTCTAAAAAAGTATTTACTGAGTTAGTTATAGATGCTGCTCGGTCTTTGAAAATTTTGGTTTTACCTAAATCAATAAAAAAAGAAGATCTATCATCTGCAGACGAAATATTTTGTGTAGATGTGATTAATGGAATAAGATGGGTTTTAGCTTATGGTGAAAGAAGGTACTATCATAGGATTTCCACTCTATTAATCAACAAGATAAATGAGATGATTTAAGAATTTATTCGAACTTATTAAGTTTGTGATATTCAATTAAGCCTTCTAATGGTTTGTTAATGAAAATCAAATCTTTCATTTCATATTTTTCTGCGATTTCGTTGATGAAATCTTTGTAATTTATAGCAACACTGCCGCAGAAACCAAGGGGATAACTATTAAAATCTTTATATATTTTAATATATTTTTCGAAGAATCTGTCAAAAGATACTCTTACAATTTCTTGCAGTTGAGGATGGTCAATATGGTTTTTTATGAAAATACAAAATTCTGCCAAATATCTGTTGGGGTGAGGATTTTGATAAATAGCCGACAAAATTGATGAGTGAGTAGCTCCGGTTTCTTCCAATATTTTTCTGCTTAATTCAATATCAAATCTTTTTTCAAGGTACATTTTCGCAAATATTTTACCTATATACGCCCCACTGCCTTCATCACCTAAAATATATCCGAGTGAAATTGCATTTTGGCTTATAGAGGTTCCATTATATAAACATGAATTGGTTCCTGTACCAATAATAGCGGCTATTCCTCCTGAATTTTTAAATATCGCACGTGCTGTTCCCAGCATATCGGAAAAAATCTGAATCTTTGCATTAAAAAAGTAGTCTTCAAGTGCAAATCTTAAATGCTCATGATTGTCCAGCGAGCTGCATCCGGAGCCATAAAAAAATACTTTTTTAATTGACAAGGAATCTACACCTGATGGAAATTGCTCACCAATTGCTTGTAATATCCTTTCTTTTGAAACAAAATAAGGGTTCAATCCAATAGTTTGAAAACCATTTATTATTTCACCCTCAGAATCGGTTATTAGCCAATTTGTTTTGGTTGAACCACTGTCGGCAAAAATGTACATATCTTATGTTTTTTACAAAAGTAAGAAAAATTTATTGAAAAAGACATGGTTTGTTTAAACAAAAAAGCTGTCGAGTTATAGACAGCTTTATGATAGAAAAATATTTTTAATTAAGCTTTTTCAAAGCTCCCTAATACATTTTTTATTTTATGTATGTAGAGTTTTTTTAGTTCTTCGCGAGCAGGTCCTAAATATTGGCGTGGGTCAAATTTTTCGGGACTTTCTTTAAAGAACTTTCTTATAGTAGCTGTCATAGCAAGACGTCCGTCAGAGTCAATATTGATTTTGCAGACTGCAGATTTTGTGGCTTCACGCAATTGTTCTTCAGGAATTCCAATAGCATCTTTCAGATTTCCGCCATTTTCGTTTATTGTTTTTATATATTCTTCAGGGACAGAAGATGAGCCATGAAGTACAATTGGGAATCCGGGTATTTGTTTTTCTATTTCAGCTAGAATGTCAAATCTTAATGGAGGAGGAACAAGTTTTCCATTATTATCTCTGGTACATTGTGCCGGGGTAAACTTATTAGCCCCATGAGAAGTTCCAATTGAAATTGCCAAAGAGTCAACTCCTGTTCGCTTCACAAAGTCGATAACCTCTTCGGGTTGGGTGTAAGTACTGTGTGCGGCAGAAACTTCATCCTCAATACCTGCTAAAACTCCAAGTTCACCTTCAACGCTTACATCGAATTTATGAGCATATTCAACTACTTTTCGGGTTAAGGCAATATTTTCTTCATATGGCAGATGTGAACCGTCAATCATAACAGATGAAAAGCCCGTTTCTATACAGCTTTTGCATAGTTCAAAACTATCTCCGTGATCTAAGTGAAGGCATATTTTAGGATTTGTCCAACCTAGTTCTTTTGCATACTCAACTGCACCCTGGGCCATGTATCTTAACAAGGTTTGATTTGCATATTTGCGTGCACCACTCGACACCTGTAAAATAACTGGAGACTTTGTCTCTGCACAAGCAGACACTATGGCTTGCATTTGCTCCATATTGTTGAAATTAAAAGCAGGAATTGCATATCCTCCTTGTGTGGCCTTTTTGAACATTTCTCCGGTGTTCACTAATCCAATTTCTTTGTAACTTACTGACATTTTATCTTATTTTTTAATGTTATTGGTCTTTTTGATAAATTTTCGCTAAGTTAGGCTCTGTTTTCTTATCATACAAATTTAACATGTTAAAAATTACATATTTAAAAGCATATATTTCTGATTTACAATGTGGTTTTTCAATAAGTCTAAATCTCTAAATTGATTTAGTGATTGAAATACTAAGGGATTGAACTGTTAATAATTTGTTGAATATAAATTCTTGACATTAAAAAAAAGATTTTTAACTTTACAGTACTAAACCAAAATTTAAGAATCATGCTATTATTAGATATTAATTCATGGTGGGCATCAATGGAAATTCTCGAAAAGATTTTCTGGGGATTTGCCTTACCTTTTTCTGCAATTTTTCTTATACAGCTTATGATGACACTAATAGGTGCTGGTGTCGATTCTGATGTCGATGCTTCGGGCGATGCTGACTTAGAAGTAGATTCTGACACCGGAATAGGCTTTCAATTTATCACGCTAAAAAACTTTATGGCATTTTTTACCATTTTTGGCTGGACGGGAATAGCTTGTCTGGATGCTGGTTTAAGCGATGGTTTAAGTATTTTTCTCGCTATTATTGGCGGTATGCTTATGATGTTAATTATGGCAACTTTGTTTTATTTAATGAGTAAGCTCACTGAAAGTGGAAATGCTAAATTAGAAAATGCTATTGGAAAAACTGCCTCGGTGTATTTAAGGATTCCTGCAGCTAAATCAGGAGTGGGGAAAATTCAAGTTAATGTACAAGGTCTTAAAACATTAGATGCAATGACTGAAAATCCCGAAGATATTAAATCAGGTAGTCTTGTTAAAGTCGTAGCAATTGAAGCAGGTGAAATTTTAATGGTAGAATTATTATAGAATTATTAACAAACTTAAATTATAAACTATGAATGGAGAATATTTTTTATTGATTATTGTTGCTGTTGTAATATTTGTATTTATACTGATTATTACATTTCTGCGAAGATACAAACGTTGTCCCTCAGACAGAATATTGGTAATTTATGGTAAGGTTGGGAAAAAGAACCTTGAATCACGAACAGCAAAGTGTATTCACGGTGGAGCTGCTTTTATTTGGCCTGTTATTCAGGATTATGAATTTCTTGATCTTACACCATTTTCAATTGAAATAAATCTGAGAAGTGCTTTGTCTAAGCAAAACATTCGTGTGGATGTTCCATCTCGTTTTACTGTTGGTATTAGCACTGAGGATAGTGTAATGACAAATGCAGCAGAACGATTGTTAGGACTTTCACAACAGGATATCAGCAAACTTGCCGAGGATATTTTATTTGGACAATTACGTCTTGTTGTTGCAACAATGGATATTGAGGAAATTAACTCAAACCGTGACAAGTTCCTCGAAGCTGTTTCATCAAATGTTGAAGCTGAGTTGAAGAAAATAGGTCTGAAATTAATTAACGTTAACGTTACAGACTTAAATGATGAATCGGGTTATATTATTGCACTTGGAAAAGAAGCCGCTGCCAAGGCTATAAACGATGCCAAGAAATCTGTTGCTGAAAAGAATCGTGACGGGGAGATTGGTCAGGCAGAAGCAGAAAAAGAACAAAGGGTTAAAGTAGCTGGGGCTTTAGCTTATGCCAAGATTGGTGAGGCTGATGCAATGCGCCAGGAACGTGTAAAAACTTCAGAGGCAGACGCATTGGCTGTTGAAGGAGAAAACCTTGCAAAAATTACTATAGCAAATTCTGATGCTAAACGCCGTGAACAACAGGCAGAGGCTGAACGTATAGCCATTTCGGCTGAAAAAGTAAAACGCGCTAAAGCTCTTGAAGATGCTTATGCTGCAGAAAAAATTGCTGAGGAGATTAGAGCTTTGAGAGATAAAGCAACTCAATATGCCAATGTGGTTGTTCCGACAGAAATTGATAAACAAAAAATTGAAATCGCTGCAGATGCAATAGCAGAGCAAACCCGAAGACTGGCAAAAGGTGAAGCAGATGCTATACTCCTCAAAATGCAGGCAGAAGGTAAAGGTATTTATGAAATTCTTAGCAAACAAGCAGAAGGTTTCGATAAGATTGTTAAGGCTGCCGGAGATAATTCCCGCGATGCAGTTATGCTGATGATTGCCGACAAACTTCCCGAAATTGTTAAATCTCAGGTTGAAGCAATCAAAAATCTTAAAATTGATAAAATTACTGTTTGGGATAATATGGGAGGTGGAGCTAATGGTGGTAAACCCACTACAGCAAATTTCCTCTCGGGAATGTTAGGTGCTGTTCCTCCATTTGACGAATTATTCAAAATGGCTGGGATGGAATTGCCTGATTATCTGAAAGGTAAAAAACCTGTAATTGATGAAGGCAAAATTGAACCACCTGTGATTGAAGCTGAAGAAGTAAAACCGAAACCTAAAAGCGAAAAATAGATGTTAAACTGCCTGCCAAAACAGGCAGTTTTTTTTATTAATTTTGTTCTGAATATAAAAGAGGCGTGAGGGATTTAAGCAAAATTTTAACCCACTAATTTGTGGAAGAACCTAAAATTCTAACGATATGCTCAAAACCTAATGTATAATTTATTATACACTTAGTATAATTTCTCAATTTACGACAATTAGTTTAACATGCTGATATTCAACGTATTACCCCCCCCCTCAGTTAAACACTGATTTTACCTTATGTATAATTTAAATGTCGGTTAGTAAAATTACAATACAAAAATATATTATATTTGTTGTTGAGGAA
>JAQVEY010000163.1 GCA_028697515.1 Bacteroidales bacterium
TATTCGGCATGAATCTAGAACACACAGGAGGTAATTATATGACTGACGGAATGGGAATATCTGCTTCCTGCGATTTAGTTTATGACGAAAACCCTGGGTTATCAGAATCTGAAGTAGATAATCTTGTCGAAGATTATTTAGGAATTACAGAATACCATTTGGTTCAGGATCCTCTTGACGACTACATAGAACATATTGATTGTTGGGGAAAATTTCTTGACGTAGATAAAATGCTTGTAGCAAGCGTCCCCTCATCAGACTATCGTTATGCAGATTTTGAGGCTATGGCAGATTATTGGGCTAATCAGACAAGTTCTTATGGTAATAAATTTCAGGTTTATCGCACAGCATGGGTAGTTGATGGAAATGCTTATACAAATTCTTTGATTATGAATAATAAGGTATTTGTTGCTTTTAACACAGGTGGTGCAGCAGCATATAATGACGCTGCTGCTGCTGCTTACGAAGAAGCTATGCCAGGTTATGAAATTATAGGTATTTCTTATAATGGCTGGGAAAGTACCGATGCACTCCATTGCCGTACTCACGAAGTTCCAGATTTCGAAACTCTTAGAATATTACATTATCCATATTTCGACACAGTAGATTATCAAACCCAATATGTTTTTGAAGCTGATGTGTACTCCTTTAACAACTCTAATAATATAAATTCTGTAAAACTTTTCTATAAAATTAACGGAGGTAATTTCGTAGAAGCAGAAATGACAAACGCTGGCGGAGACCTATACAACGTTAGTATTGACATATTTGAGACAGGAGATGTCGTCTCTTATTATATTCAGGCAACTGATGACAGACCAAAAACAGAAACTCATCCATTTATTGGCAGTGCCGATCCTCATGTTTTTGTAATCGAGGATGTATCCAATATTTCGATTAGTACATCTTCATACATTAAAGCTTTTCCAAATCCAGCAAATGATATTCTTTATTTTATTACTAACAAGCTTCCTGAAGATAAATATTCTGTAGAAATTCTTAATCAACAAGCTCAGATTGTTATTAAATTAAATAATTGGGATTTATCAACAGAATGGAAGCTTAATGGAATTGATATTTCAAATCTGAATTCAGGAATATACTTCATCAAAGCTACATCAAATAACTCTGTGTTTTCAACGAAATTTATAAAGTTATAATTCTTAGAATCAATAATACTACGGTTGCGGCTATGTTTTGTGCGGGTTTTAAAAGTACTAATTTTTCAGAGTTCACATAAGCCAAATTTACTAATACAATTTTATTTTGCATGAATAATTTTCACTAATTTTTACACAATTGCAAATCTAAATTAGGCGGTTTTTCGGTGGCGCGATTCTGTTTGACTCACCCGCACTCCCAGCATGAAATAAAGGTGCTGATAGCACCTGCCGATTTATTACTCACTTAATCGGTTTTCTATATCCATTAGTTGGTGTAAAATCCTGATAATTTCTACAGTGTCATTTTTCTGATCAATTTTATAAAAGATAATATGCGATTTAATTCTTGAACGATAATATCCATTCCTAACTGAACTGAAGTCAAAGCCAGAATCAGGTTTTTGTGCAACATATTCAATTTCGTCCATTATCAAGTTTATGTATCTGTCCGCTTGTTCAATGGACCAATTTTCAAAAGTGTACAGCCAAATATTCTCGAGGTCTTGACTCGCTAAGTTGGTAATTTTGTATTTCATTATTCCGTTAAGTGTTTTTCGTGAATGTTTTCAAGAAAAACTGCGCGGTCAAAATCTTTTACGAATCCTGACTTTTCACCTTTCTTTAATTCTTTAATTAGTTCAGATTTTTTTGATTGTTCATATTCGAAAAGTCTAAGTGCTGCTCTCATAACTTCACTAGCTGTTGCAAATTTACCAGACCTAATTTGTTGGTTAATGAAATTGTCAAAATACTCACCTAATAATATTGATGTATTCTTTGCCATATTTTTAAATGTTTTTACAAAGATACCAATTATTGGTATAGAACGCAAATGTTTTTTTCGTTTGGTGTTAACTATTTTGTATGTTGACATCTTTTATTTTATTTATATTTATTCTAAATTAAGCTTTTGTTAAATTAATATGTTCTTTAATCATAATAAAACATAACAAAAAATATACTTTTGTACTGATTTTTTCAGTACATTTTAAATGGGAAAGAATTCTTTAATAGAACACAAAGGGGTTGTAACTGAAATTTCCGACAATTCGGTATATGTTGAGCTTACGGTAATGTCAGCTTGTGCATCATGTCATGCAAAATCAATTTGTGGTCTTGACAGTACTCATAAAACAATAGAAATTTCAAATCCTCAGGGTGTATGGCAAATTGGGGAAAATGTAAATGTAATCATGCGTGAATCTTTAGGTACAAAAGCTTTGGTTCTTGGATACATTTTACCTTTCTTTGTTTTGATAATATCTTTGATGATTTTTATTTTATCTGGACTCAACGAAGGATTATCAGGGATACTATCATTAGGAATGCTTTTCCCCTATTATCTTGCATTGTATTTAGGGAAAAACAAAATAAAAAGAGATTTTAAATTTAATTTAGAGAAAATTTAATTATTCAATTATGGAAATAATTCTTAATACATTAATTTCCTTAAGCATTTTAGGAGTAGTATTGGCAGTCATTTTGTACGTCGTTGCACAGAAATTTAAAGTTGTAGAAGATCCTCGGATTGATGAAGTTGAAGCTTGTTTGCCTGGAGCAAATTGTGGAGGATGCGGATATCCTGGTTGTCGTGGATTTGCAGAAGCATGTGTAAAAGCAGAAACCTTAGATGGAATGTTTTGTCCTGCCGGTGGTAATGAAGCAATGAAAAATGTTGCCGGAGCACTAGGCCAAACAGCTACAGAAAAAGAGCCTCAGATTGCAGTAGTCAGGTGTAACGGAACTCTAGAAAAACGTAAAAAAACAACAAATTATGACGGTCCTGTTTCCTGTGCAATTTCAAACACTTTGTACGGAGGTGATACAGATTGTCAATACGGCTGTCTTGGACTTGGTGATTGTGTTGACGCATGTACTTTTGATGCAATTCACATGGATGAAGAATCTGGATTACCAATTGTTGACGAAGATAAATGTACAGCTTGTGGTGCTTGTGTTAAAGCTTGCCCAAAATCAATAATTGAATTAAGAAATAAAGGTAAAAAAAGTAGAAGGATTTACGTTTCATGTATTAATAAAGATAAAGGTGCAGATGCAAAAAGAGCTTGCGATGCTGCTTGTATCGGTTGCGGTAAATGTGCTAAAGTCTGTGCATTTGATGCGATTACAATTGAAAACTTCCTTGCATATATTGATTTTGAGAAATGTAAGTTATGCAGAAAATGTGTCGCAGAATGTCCTACAGGAGCTATTCTCGAATTAAATTTCCCACCACGTAAAGAAGCTGTGGTTGAGAAAGAATCTGAAACTACTGAAATAGAAAAATAATAACTAATTATAGGAGATAAAACAGTGTTAAAAACATTTCCAAAAGGAGGAGTTCATCCTGGAGAAAATAAATTCTCTGCAGGTAAACCTATAGAAAGTATTGAACTTCCAAAACAGGTGTACATACCTGTTGCACAACACCTAGGTGCTCCGTCAGAACCTGTCGTAGCAAAAGGTGATGTAGTAAAAACAGGACAACTTATTGCCAAAAGTACAGGTTTTGTTTCAGCAAATATCCATTCTTCTGTATCAGGGAAAGTGCTTAAAATAGACAAAGTTCTTGATACTACCGGATATAAGCAAACCTGTATAGTTATTGATGTTGAAGGTGATGAATGGATTGAAACCATTGACCGTTCAGCAGAAATCAAAAATAACATAGATTTTAGTGCAGAAGAAATTCGTAGCAAAGTAGCAGAAAATGGAATAGTGGGTTTAGGAGGTGCAACATTTCCTACTCATGTAAAACTATCTATTCCTGCTGGCAAGACATGTAAATATCTGATAATAAATGCAGTTGAATGTGAGCCGTATCTTACTTCTGACCATCAATTGATGATGGAAAAAGGTGAGGAAATATTAATAGGCTGTAAATTAATTCAAAAAGCTATCGGAGCCGAAAAAGTTATTGTAGGGATTGAGAATAACAAGCCTGATGCGATAAAACATATGACCGAATTATCGAAAAAATTCGAGAATATTGAAGTCAATGCATTAAAAGTAAAATATCCTCAAGGTGGTGAAAAACAGTTAATTAAATCTGTTACAAAACGTGAAGTTCCATCAGGTGGTTTGCCAATTGACGTAGGTTGTGTGGTTCAAAATGTAGGAACTGCTTTTGCGATTTATGAAGCAGTCATTAAAAACAAGCCTCTATTTGAAAGAGTTGTAACCGTGACCGGAAAATCTGTAAAAAACCCATCGAATCTAAGAGCAAGAATTGGTACACCTATTAATATGCTTATCGAAGCGGCAGGAGGATTACCTGAAGATACTGGTAAAATTGTTAACGGCGGACCAATGATGGGAAAAGCAGTAAGCACGGACAAGGTTCCTGTAACAAAAGGAACTTCAGGAGTATTGATCTTTCCCGAATCACTAGCCGAACGTGTAGAAAACTATAACTGTATCCGTTGTGGAAGATGTGTAACTGTATGTCCTATGGGATTGGAACCATATCTAATCAAAAATATGTCAGCAGTAAAGATGTATGAAGAGCTTAAGGCCGAGCGTGCACTTGACTGTATGGAATGTGGTTCTTGTGTATATGTATGCCCTGCAGGAGTTCCTCTACTTGACTATATAAGATTGGGTAAAGCAAATTTAAATAAAATATTAAGAGCAAAAAAATCATAAAACAATGGCTATAAACAGATTAACATTATCAATGTCTCCACATGATCACGGAAAAGATTCCGTAAAAAAGATTATGTTTGGAGTTGTAATTGCAATGATTCCTGCTTTATTGGTATCAATATATTATTTTGGATTCGATGCCATTAGAGTAAATCTCATAGCAATTGCATCATGTATATTTTTCGAATGGCTAATACAAAAGCTTTTTCTAAAAGGTAAAATTACGGTTGTTGACGGATCGGCTATCGTAACAGGTATGTTACTCGCATTTAACGTACCCTCAAATTTACCTTGGTGGATAATTGTTATTGGTTCACTTGTAGCTATAGGAATTGCAAAAATGACATTTGGCGGATTGGGTAACAACCCTTTTAACCCTGCACTTGTAGGACGTGTTTTTCTCCTAATTTCATTTCCTGTTCAAATGACATCATGGCCAAAAGTAAGTGTGTTAAATTTCGCAATGACAGATGCAACAACAGGAGCAACACCTTTGGCAATTGTAAAAGAAGGATTGAAAAATGGCGAAACATTTTCTTCCATAATGAATAATATGCCTCACTCCTACACTGATATGTTTATTGGTCAAATGGGAGGTTCACTAGGCGAAATATCAGCAGCAGCTTTAATCCTAGGTGGATTATTTATGTTATTCCGCAAAATCATTACATGGCATATACCTGTTTCTATTATTGGTACAGTAGCAATTTTCACTGGCATTCTTTACGGAATTGATCCTGAGAAATTTGCAAATCCACTTTTCCATATTTTAACCGGTGGTATGCTACTTGGTGCAATATTTATGGCAACCGATATGGTGACCTCGCCGATGACGCACAAAGGAATGCTTATTTTTGGTGTCGGGATTGGTGTTATTACAGTATTAATTAGAGTATGGGGTGCATATCCAGAAGGGATGTCATTTGCAATTCTAATTATGAATGCTTTTGTACCTTTAATTAATAAAGGGTTCAAACCTGCACGTTTTGGTGAAATCATAAAAAAATAACAACTATGGCAAAAAAAGAATCGACATTTTTAAATATGACATTAACGCTGTTTGTTATTACAGCAATTGCAGCAGTTGGTTTGGCTTCGGTATATAATGTAACAAAAGACCCTATACAAAAAGCTAAAGACGAAAAGCTAAAAACAGCAATTAATGTTGTG
>JAQVEY010000164.1 GCA_028697515.1 Bacteroidales bacterium
CTGATATTGATGACGATTTGCCATTTTAATTAAATTTTATTGACTTTGGATCCCGACCCTCTTAGATACTGTTTTGTAATTTCAGAAATCTCTTACAATTCCATAGATAGCTTGATTATTGGTTTTGTAGTAGTTGGCATATTGCTGTTTTGTTCAGGAATGGTGTCGGCAAGTGAGGTAGCGTATTTTAGTTTGTTGCCAAAAGATAAGAACAGGCTTAAACATTCAAAATTAGAATCCTCTCGATTAGTTCTTAAATTACTAACAAAACCAGATTATTTACTTGCCACAATACTAGTTGCAAACAATTTGGTTAATGTTGCAATAATTATAATTTCCACATATTTGTCGGTATTTATTTTTGCAGGGATAACAAACCAATTATTGTACTTTCTATTACAAATGATTGGTGTAACATTCCTATTACTACTTTTTGGTGAAATGTTACCAAAAATTTTCGCAGGAAAATTTCCAGTTAGAGTAGCCAGAATGATGGCTTATCCTTTATTAATATCAAGTAAAATATTTTTTCCTTTAAGCTTTATTTTGATTAGATCTACTGATATAATTAATAAAAGACTAAAACAAAAGCAAAACTCAAATATCAGTATAGAGGAATTGTCTCAAGTTATTGAACTGGCATCTGATGATTTAAAAGAAGACAAAGATGTTTTGGAAGGAATCGTTAACTCTGCAAACCTCGAAGTGAAAGAAATTATGACCTCAAGAGTTGATGTTTTTGCAGTAGATTATAGTTCTAAGTTTACTAAAGTCTTGGGCCAAATTGTTGAATCAGGTTTTTCAAGGATTCCGGTCTTTGTTGATAATTTAGATAACATTAAAGGGATATTGTACATAAAAGATGTACTTCCATATATTTCTTTGCAAAACAAAGAAGATTTTAAGTGGCAGAAATTATTAAGGCCGCATTTTATCGTTCCTGAAACAAAAAAAATAAACGAATTATTGACAGAATTTCAAAGTAAAAAAATGCATATTGCACTCGTAGTTGACGAATATGGAGGGGTTAATGGTATGGTAACTCTAGAAGATATTCTTGAAGAATTTGTGGGAGAAATAAATGACGAATCTGACAGCGACAATGACGAAAATAATTTTGTTAAGATTGATGATAAAAACTTCGAATTTGATGCTAAAATTAGTCTTGTCGACTTTTGTAAATTAACAGATACGGAATATACACGTTTTCATGATCTTAAAGGGGAATCTGATAGTTTAGCTGGTCTGATACTCGAAGTAAATGGTGAAATTCCAAAAAAACATACAACAATAATTATTGATGGTTTTGAGTTTACCATTACAGCAGCAGACGAAAGAAGAATAAAAAAAGTTAAAGTTAAAATTCCGAATGAAAAATAAAATTGTTATAGGTATAATGGCCTTTTTGTTTATTATTATTACTGCATGTAATAATGATAAACCAGTTCCCCGACCACGTGGTTATTTCAGAATTGATCTGCCTGAAAAAGCATATAAGCTTTATGATGATGAGTGCCCATTTGTGTTTGAATTGCCTGTATATTCTTATATTATTAAAGATAGTGAAGATTATTGCTGGTTAGATATTTATTTCCCGTTAAATCAGGCTACAATTTATCTTACTTATAAGCAAATAAATAACGATCTTAATGCTCATCTTGAAGATTCGCATGAATTCGTTTATAAGCATACGGTTAAAGCTGATGCAATTGAAGAAGTTAGATTCGAAAATGATAGTCTGAGAGTTTACGGGATGTTGTATAATCTTAAGGGTAATACGGCTTCTCAGATTCAATTTTTCCTAACCGACAGTACGAGTAATTTTATAAGGGGTTCTCTTTATTTTAATGTTCCGCCCAATAAAGATTCTTTAGCACCTGTAATTGATTTTATTAGGGAAGATATTGTGCATCTAATGGAAAGTTTTCAATGGAAATAACTTTATGCTTTTAGTCTCGAATTTTAGTGGACAGAATTCTGTTTCAGGAATCAGAAAAATTACACAAAACGAAAAAGAACTTTACGAATATTGTGATTTGTCTGATGTTGATAATATGATTTTGAGTCATTCATCATTAGGCAGACGTCTCGAAATTCTTAATGTACGTGCTTTAATAAAAGAACTGGGGCTAAACATCAAAATACATTATAAAGATAGAAAACCTATTTGTGATGATGGATTTATAAGTATTTCTCACTCCGACGATTTAGCTTGTGTAATTTGGAGCAGGGACACAGAATATTCAGTTGACATTGAAAAAATCAGTTCTCGAATGTTAAGAATTTCTAATAGAGCATTTTCAGATGAAGAACTTAGTTTTGCAGGAAAAGACTTGCGAAAAATGACCATCTTATGGAATTGTAAGGAATGTGTTTATAAGTTGGCAAATAGTAAAGGAATAAATTTTAAACAACAAATTCAGGTTTTGCCTTTTAGTGAAAATGGGAAAATAATATGTAATTATTTCTGTGATTCTAATTGTCAGAAAACTTATAAATTTGATTATAAACAAGTATTGGATCATACTTATGTATGGGGTAAACAAATAATTGCAAATGATACTAAAGGGTAATATTTATCAGCAAATCTTGAAAAAGTCTGCGAATTGTGAAAAGCAAATCGCAGTATTATTTGATCCGGATAATGTGGGCAATGAAACATTGATTAAAAGAGTTAAGCTAATAAATAACAGTAAAGTTGATTATATTTTAGTTGGCGGAAGTTTATTAAAAAAATCTATTGATAATTGTGTTGACATAATTAAAGATAATACTTCTAAACCTGTAATACTATTTCCAGGGAGCTGCTGTCAGATAAGCGATAAAGCAGACGCTATACTTTTTCTTTCACTTGTTTCGGGAAGAAATCCTGAGTTTCTAATTGGTAATCATGTAATTGCTGCTCCATTATTGTATCAGACAGGATTAGAAATAATTTCTACTGCATATCTTCTGATTGATGGTGGAAAAGTTAGTTCTGTTCAGTATATGAGTAATACAATACCAATTCCTGCTGATAAAACTGAAATAGCTGTTGCTACAGCTTTAGCCGGCGAAATGTGTGGTAATAAGTTGATTTATCTTGAAGCAGGGAGTGGGGCTTTAAATCCTGTTCCTGATAAGACCATATCTGAAGTAAAACAAAAAATTACTTGCCCTCTAATCGTAGGTGGAGGCATTAATACTAATTCAACAATTTTGGATAAGTTTAATGCCGGTGCAGATATAATTGTTATTGGAAATGCAATCGAAAAAAATCAAGAAATTCTGAAATATTTCTAAAAAATCATTACAAAATTTCCTGATAATATAATTCCTTGCAGAATTTATTTACAAAAGTTCTATCTTACAACATCCATGTCTTGTATAATAACCATTTCGTCAATTAGATTATAGGCTTCAGCATATTTATCAATAATAAATAAAGCATATCTAATATCAAGGTTGATACATCTTTGCAAATTTTCTTCAAAGTCTATATCACCTGACATAGCTTCGCTATTGCCATCGAAAGCGATACCGATAAGTTGTCCTTCCCCGTTAATAACTGGAGAACCAGAATTTCCACCTGTTATGTCGTTATTAGTTATAAAACAAGTCGGAAGCTCCTTGTTTTTATTTGCATATGGTCCAAAATCTTTTGTTTCATATAGTTTTTTTAACTTATCAGGAACTTCAAACTCAGGATTATTTGGATCTTCTTTCTCAATAACACCTTTTAAAGTTGTATAGTAATTATATGCAATTCCATCACGCGGGTCATATTTTTTTACAGTACCATAAGTCAATCGGATAGTTGAGTTTGCATCTGGACTCATTATCTTATCGGTATTCATTTTAAGTATTCCATCAATAAAAAGTCTTTTTCCTTTTTCAAGGCCTTCCGAATTTTTTCTGTATAAGCCATTTAACTCTCTGTATTTATCAAGCATACTTATACCTGCCACCATAATCATATCGTTTTGCAATGTTTTAAGGTTTGGTTTGTTAAGAAATGCAAACAGCTTTTCTTTGGTCGAAAATATCGATTTATTAAACATATCATCAACATACAAACTGAAGTTGCCCTTATATTTACTTTCTACAATATTGAAAAAACTAGGATGGAATTGCCTATCGAGATTGTTATAAACATATTCAAACATTGCGGCTATTATTTTTTTCTCAGTATCTGCATTATAATCTTTATAAAACGATTCTGCAGATTTTTTAATTGCTTCGATATTTTGATTTATTGTTTCCTGATTTTTAGATTCCAAAGATTCGATTAATCCTGAACATTGATATGCAAAATATGGTAATTCAGGTCCTGAAATTAAGCCTTCTATAAGATACATTCTTGCTATTGCAAATTGTTGTCTGTTAGTATAAGCAGTTCCAATGAGTGCTAAAGCTTCTTGATATTTTGTTTCAGAATTGGCTTCAGCCCAATTTAAAAAATCATTCTCTATATCCTTTTTGATCATCAAAGTTCTTAGTTTCTTCAGGGCTTTATTTTGTTGTTCCGAATATTTCCAATAGTTGGAACATCTTGCGTACTTCGAAGCATATTGAATCTTTATTTGAGGGTCTTTATTCATTTCTTCGCGGAGAACCTTAATTTTAACATCTCTTATTTCGAATCTTAACTTGTTTGTTACATTCATTGTCTCTTCGAGTCCATATGATGTAATATATCTTTCTGTTGTTCCAGGAAAACCGATAACCATAGCAAAATCGTCTTCTTTTATGTCTTTTATACTTATTGGAAGAAAATGCTTTGGTTTAAGTGGAATATTGTCTTTAGAATATGCTGCAGGAGAACCGTCAGGTGCAGTATAGATTCTAAACATCGAAAAATCTGCAGTGTGACGCGGCCATTCCCAATTGTCTGTATCTCCCCCAAATTTTCCCATTGCAGATGGAGGGGCTCCAACTAAACGAACATCTTTATAAATGACATAAACAAAAAGAAAAAACTGATTATTGCTAAACATTTCTGAAACGTATGCACTATAATAAGTTCCTTCTATTGCTTCATCAGATATCGTTTTTGATATTTCGAAAATCTTTGCATTACGTTCTTCTTCTGTCATTTCTTCTGTCAATTCACCCAATACTCTAGTTGTTACATCTTCCATTCTTATAAGTATTGAAGCTGTTGTGCCAGGATTTGACAATTCATCATCTTTTGTATAAGCCCAAAAACCATATTTCAAATAGTTGTGTTCTATTGTTGAGTGAGACTGTATTGAGCCAAATCCACAATGATGATTTGTAAAAAATAAGCCTTCGTCTGAGACTATTTCTCCTGTGCAAAAATGACGAAATGGAGAACCCTCATTTCCCAATCCAACAATTGCATCTTTAATGCAGCCGTTATTTATATTGTAAATATCCTCGGGGCTGAGTTTAAAACCCATTTCTTTCATTTCATCGTAATTCTTACCCAACATAGATAATAACCACATGCCCTCGTCAGCACGAAGATTGAAACTGAATACAATATTCAGAGCAAATAATATTGATATAATTCTTTTCATAATAAGTGTTTTTGATATTTGTGAACAAATATAACTCAAATTTTGTCTAATCAAATAATTTTATGTTAATATGTACTTAAAATATTAGTTGATGAAATATGAACGGTTATCTTATTAGTCTTTGAAAGTTTTTGGCGAGGTATAAATAAAAATTTCATCTGTTTCTGAGATTTTTGTATTTTTGACGAACAGTGAAGAATACAAAAATGTTTTTCTTCGTTTACTGATTTTTTAATAAATATTATAGAAATTGCTAATGAGAAGGATTTTAATAAATGGAAATGTATTGGTTCTCGCGATTTGTCTTTCTACGATAGTTTGGTCACAAATTACGGTTCCAATAACAGTTAAAGAACTAAGTGATTACAATAGGAATCGGGATTTAATGTCATTTATGAAAATTGACATGTCTCAGACTTGGCTTTATATG
>JAQVEY010000165.1 GCA_028697515.1 Bacteroidales bacterium
CGGAAGGTTTAAAAAGAATAGCACAAAACATTTATCAGTCAGCAAAATTTATTGCTGGCGAATTAACAAAATTGGGTTATAAATTATCTAATAATGATTTCTTCGACACTATTAAAGTTGAACTACCTCAAAATGTCAAATCTCATGAAGTTCAAGCAATTTCATTAAAATATAAAATCAATTTCTTCCATTGTTGTGACAAACATGTAATGTTAAGCACTGATGAAATTATTAGTATTGACGATATAAATAATGTTATCGAGATTTTTGCAAAAGCAATTAACAAGAATTTTGTTCGCGTAAGCTCAATTGGAAAAGTAGAAAATATTGATGTAAAATTTGCCAGAACAGGTAATCTTTTGCAGCAAGCAGTTTTCAACACTTATCAAAGCGAAACAGAAATGATGCGATATATCAAACGTCTTGAAAATCGTGATATAGCATTAAACCGTTCGATGATATCGCTAGGATCATGTACCATGAAACTCAATCCTGCAACATCGATGCTTCCGTTAAGCTGGCCTGAATTCGGGAATATACATCCGTTTGTTCCAAAAGATCAGGCTGAAGGATATTATGAATTAATTTCGGAAATGGAAAAAGACTTAAACACAATTACAGGATTTTCGGCAACATCTGTAATGCCAAATTCGGGTGCTACAGGAGAACATTCTGGACTTATGGTAATTCGCGAATATCATAAACAAAGAAATGAATTACATCGTAATATTTGTCTTATCCCTTCGTCTGCCCATGGAACCAATCCTGCTTCTGCTGTTATGGCAGGTATGGAAGTGATTGTAGTTAAATGTGATGAAAACGGCAATATTGATCTGGAAGATTTAAAATTAAAAGCAATAGAACATAAAGACAATTTATCATCAATTATGATAACCTATCCGTCAACTCATGGAGTGTTCGAAAGCAAAATACTTGATATTGTAAAGATCGTTCATGAAAACGGAGGACTTGTATATATGGATGGTGCTAATATGAACGCACAGGTAGGCCTAACAAATCCGGGAACAATAGGTGCTGACGTTTGTCATTTAAATCTTCACAAAACATTTGCTATCCCTCATGGTGGTGGAGGTCCAGGTATAGGAACAATTTCAGTAGCAGAACATCTGGTTGACTTTCTACCAAAACACTCTGTTATTAAGACCGGTGGAGATAGAGGTATTAATGCTGTGGCTTCTGCTCCGTTCGGTTCTGCTTATGTTTTGCCTATTACTTATGCATATATTAAAATGATGGGAGAAGAAGGGCTGAAAAATGCAACAAAAATAGCGATGCTCAATGCTAATTATATTGCAAACGAATTAAAAGGCTATTTTGAAGTTTTATACACAGGAGAAACCGGTCGTTGTGCTCACGAGATGATTTTAGACGCACATAGTTTTAGAGAAGAATATGGTGTTGAAGCGGCTGATCTTGCACGCAGATTGATGGATTACGGTTTTCATGCTCCTACCCTTTCTTTTCCTGTTCACGAAACCTTGATGGTTGAGCCTACCGAAAGTGAAAGCAAACAGGAGCTAGACAGATTTATTGAAACAATGAAAGCTATAAAAAATGAATGTGAAGCAATAAAATCAGGAAAGTTTGATCGTGAAGACAACCCCATTAAAAATGCTCCACACACACAAATTGAGCTTACATCAAGTGAATGGAATCATAAGTATTCTCGCGAACAAGCGGCATTTCCACTACAATGGATAAAAGAAAACAAATTCTGGCCATACGTAGGAAAAATTGATAATGGTTATGGAGACAGAAATCTTGTTTGTACCTGCGAACCTATAGAATCTTATACATAGAATGAAAATAAAAAAACGCTCTGAAATCAGGGCGTTTTTTTTTAGCTTGCTGATTAAAACTAATTGTAATCATAGAACATTGTTCCATAAGCATTCCAGCTAACTGTAATATTTGATAATTTCTTACCCATATTCTCAACAGTTTTAATAATAGCATCACTATTTTCCCAACCTTTACCTTCTTCTCTCCAATAGACAGTTTCTAATGCAGGATAGTCGTTTAAGACTTCGGGCAATTCAGTAAACCCGCAATATTGAAGTGTAAGAGTATTCAAATTTGGCAAAGATTTCATATTTGCAAATAACTCATCAAAATTGTATGAACTTGATTCATAACAATTTATTATCAACTTGTTTAATGAAGGCAAAGTGTAGAACTCCTCAGGAATAGAACTAATTTTATTATGACTGATATCTAAAACTTTCAGTTTTTTCATACTTCCTATTTCTGCTGGAATTTCATACAATACATCACATCCGTTAATTTGAACATATTCAAGATTCTCACATTTGCTGATAATTTTAAATGCCTCATTAAGATTAAGAAATTTAGCATTAGTAATCGACAAAGTCTTAAGATTTTTTAATTTAGGAAGAAAATCAGGTAAAATTGCCATAAAATTTGCCCCCGAAATATAAATATTTGACAAATTTTGAAGATTAACTAAATCAGCCGGTAAACTTGTCCCTTGATAATTATTAAGTTCAATAGTCTGAAGATTTCTTGCTTTTAGAACTTCTTCTGGAAATTCGGTTAGATTATACGATGATGAAAATCGAATTATTTCATCCTTATTTTCTGCCTCAGCAATTTCCTTTTCATCAAATTTTTCACATTGAGTTAATTCCTCTGCTGTTTTCAGCGGATCTGCCTTAATAACTTCTTCTTCGCTACTTTCAGTAGTTTTCTTGTCTGATTCACTTGAACTACCACAGGATACAATTGTTAATATAAACAATGTAACACTAATAAATAACCATGTTCTTTTCATAATTCTAATTATTTGAGTTAATACTATTTCACCCAAAAATAATCAATCATATTTAAATTTACAATAACTTCCATTTTTTCTATAAAATAAATCAATAAAAGAAACGTAATTAACAAAATTTAGATATTAATTTCGATTTCAGCAAAAATATATCAACCCAAGTGTTGAAAGAAAATACTAAAGACACAACTACGGACTACTATAGACATTAAAACATCTATTACTCTATTACGGTAATACAAGCAGGATTGATATTATAAATATGTATATAAAAATACTCTAAAGTCTTACCAAATAATCTGGAAGCCTCTTCAACATTGACCTCCTCCTCCCAATCTGCACTGTCAGAAAAAGGTGAATTGCAATAGTTCTGCACATCATTATTTTTAAATTTTATTCTGAATTCCTTATCATTTACTTTTCCTGTAATTATTATCGAATCACAGATTTTTTGCATCTCAACCTGAGGAGTAATCCACAAATCCGAAGATGTTTCATAAAAGGACCCATATTCTCCTGCAGCAATTGTTACCGATCTTGCTCTGTTACTTTGACTGTAATATCTGTCAACCTGAATACTATCATTAGTATTATTCATAAATGCTAAAGCATGATTTTCATACTGATCTGTACAAAAAGTAAAAAACAGTAAAGAAAACAAGCTAGTTAAGATGACAAGCTTTTTGTTTAAATTATTCATAAATTAAATATTTGGTTCTGACTAACTTAAATTCTTCTATTCCCTTACTCCAACCATTTCTAATTTCCTCTTCACTTACACCATTTTCAATCTGTTTTCTAAATTCCGCATAACCTGACAACAACTCAATTGAATTTGTTTTTTTAAAGAAAATTTCATTTTTGGGGAATAATTTATATAACTCTATTATTAAGCCTATATTTAGTTTATCATTTTCCCATTTAAAAATGGAAGAGTTTTCAGATAGATCAAATCCATAACACAACTGACCATTTAAAACCGGATCTTTTGCTCCTTCATTAGGCATTGGAGTAAAAGTAAAACTAGCCTCTTCAACAACACTTAATGAAGGATGTCCTAAAATCTGAAATTGTTTATCTGTTCCCCTGCCAAGGCTTAAAGTTGTTGCCTCAAAAAAACATAATGTAGGATATAATTCTATTGACCTGTCATTCGGAAGATTTGGAGATGGTTTTACAGGTAAAGAGTATTTGGTTTTATGAGTATAATTTTTGCAAGGAATAACTGTTAAATTGCATTGAATGCCATTTCGCAGCCATTTTTCTCCATTTATCATTTGTGCATATTCTCCTATTGTCATTCCATAGACGACAGGAACAGGATGCATTCCTATAAATGAACGATAATTTGCAGTATCTAAAATAGCCCCATCAATATAGTGAGCGTTCGGATTTGGCCTATCGAGTACTATTAATGGGATATTAGATTCGGCACAAGCCTCCATTACGTAATGCAAAGTTGAAATATAAGTATAAAACCGAACACCTACATCCTGCAAATCGAAAACAACTATATCTAAATCAGCTAATTGTTCGGGCGTAGGCTTTTTATTTTTACCATAAAGCGAAGTTATTATTATTCCAGTTTTATCATCGGTTCCAGTTTCTACAGTTTGACCGGCATCGGCGGTCCCTCTAAAACCATGTTCGGGACAGAAAACTTTTAACACATCAAATCCCAGCGAAATCAATGTATCAACTAAATGAACATTATTTACCATACCCGTTTGGTTACTAACAATTCCAATTTTTTTATCAGAGATTAAATTTAAATATAAATCAGTTTGATAAATTCCAGGATAAATTAGAGTATCGGCATTTTCGTTTTCATTTTCAAAAGTTTTGTTATTTACATTAGTTTTAGCTGAATTAGTGCAAGCGACAAAAATACTCAAAGCCAAAAGAAGTAATATGTTTCTCATATTCAATGATTTGAAAACAAAATTAATTACAAAAAGAAAAAGAAATACCTTCTAATAAGGAAGTTTAAAACAAATAAATGTTAATTACGGAAAAAAAAGCTATCGCACTCTAACCTTTTGTCCAAGATTAAGAATTGAGTTTTCAGTCAAACCATTCAAAGAGCAAAGATATTTTATAGAAACTCCATATCTCCTCGAAATACCCCATAAAGTATCGCCACTTATCACGGCATGATACTGCGCCTCACAAATTTCTTTTACGTGACCGAATTTCTCCGGAGATAAAATCAATGTGTCCACAGCTAATTCTTTGGTCTCAAAATTAATCAGCCACTCCGGATCAAAAGGATTGTCTTTAAATCTAACTTCATAATGCACATGAGGACCATAACACCTACCGGTACAACCGCCTAAACCGATTAGTTCACCAGCCCTTACCGGCTGATTATCTTTACATTTTAAAGCCGACAGATGAGCATAATAAGTTTCTAATCCGTTGTAGTGTCTTATAATGACAAGGTTGCCATAACCACCTGTGTTCCAACCCGCATAACGAACGACACCATCAAACGAAGCAACGACAGTGTCACCAGTCTTTAAGTCAAGATCAATCCCGTTATGCATTTGTCCCCATCTCCAACCAAATTTGGATTGCACATAGCCTGGTACCGGAATAAAGAATTTACCAGTATCTCTTAAAACAGGTATTGCAACAGTATCCAAAGCCCTTTTATAATCGATATTTCCAAAAGCAAAAATATTAACAGTATCCCAGTTTTCAGAAAAAACAGTTGTACTATCAGGTTGATATAATTTATTTTCTATTATATATTTACGCGCTTTTACAGAATCTTCTGCCCTGACAATTTTTATTATGCTGTCATGATCAACATATTGCCAAGTTCTATCAGTGAAAAGAACAATATCAAATCTCCCACTTTTAACAGTATCAACTACAACCGGCACAGGGATTTCCTGAGCTTTTAATATATAAATTAAATTTATCAGGTACAAAAAGAAAATGAGTTTTTTCACCTATAATAGTTTTGATTAAGTTGCAAAAATGAATAAAATATTTTATAATTAAAAACAAGGTATCCTTAATTAAATCTATTTTTATATAAAGTCATATTCAAAAATGTCGGTTATTTCTTCCAAATCCTTGATTCGATA
>JAQVEY010000166.1 GCA_028697515.1 Bacteroidales bacterium
CTTCTTGTTTTTATTGCGATATTTTACTTTTAGTTCTTTATCGGGGATAAAAAACTCTTTAATTCCATACAAAAATCTGGACAGCCAAATAGTTATATCTGTACCCTTTTTATAGTTTAGAACAAAAACGAATCCCATAAATGCTCCACCCAGATGAGCGATATGTCCTCCCGCATTATCAATAGGAATACTTATCAAATCAATTACTATAATTATAATTGCCAGATATTTAAGTCTGACTTTCCCGAAAAGAAACATATACACTTCCTGATTTGGAACTAATGCAGCAACAGAAATTACTATAGCCATAACAGAAGCCGAAGCTCCCAAAGCAATTGAAAAGTATTTTATAAATGAAAATGCAGGAATAGTATTAAAAGCTATAATATAGAATGCGGCACCTGTTATGCCTCCCATTATATATATACTCAATAATTGTCTTTGAGAAAGATATTGCAGAAATAATTTTCCAAACCAGAAAAACACCATTATATTAAACAATAAGTGTAAAAAACTTTCGTGAGTAAACATATAAGTAATTACAGTCCAAGGTTTAAGCCATAGATTTGAAGTATCAGCAGGTACAGCAAGAAATTCTACTAAGTCAAATTCTTTTATCCCTGATAAAAACAATATTGCATTAATCAAATGGATTAATACAAATACAATCAAATTAATATAAATAAGGATATTAAAATTGTTCCTCCCCTTGAAACTGTTTTTTATTTCATCAATAAGTTTCATCTAATTCCAACGATTAAATTTCCACTTATTCCAAATCAAAAAGAAAATAAATCCAAATATTATCCCACCTAAATGCGCAAAATGGGCTACATTCCCCGAACCATCCATAACATATCCAATTACTAAAGCAACAACCGCAATATATTTTCCTTTGATTGGAATAGGTGGAAATAATAACTGTAACTGAGCGTTTGGAAATGACATTCCAAAAGCCGTCAAAAGTCCGAATATTGCTCCGGAAGCTCCTACTGTTGGTGTGTTTATCAATATATTTAAATCCCTCATGTCTATGTCAACATAGTTTTTCCCTTGCAATAAAACATTTGCGCCATCATTTAAAACCATTTCAACCTGGTCTGGAAACATTTGAGATATCATAGAGTTTATTTGTATTCCTACAACTAACAAATGTATTGCAGCAGCTCCTAAGCCTGTAAAGAAATAAAATATTAAAAACCGTTTAGGACCCCAAATCTCTTCAAGGATTTTTCCAAACATATAAAGAGCAAACATATTAAATAATAAATGCCAAAAACTCCCATGCATAAACATGTGCGTAACAAGTTGATATGGCTCAAAGAAATCTGATTTAAAACTATATACAGCAAGTTTCATCCCGACTTCTGGCATTAGCATTTTAACGACAAAAAGAATAATATTTATTATCAATAATGTTTTTACTACCGGAGGTAAATTAAAAAAACCTTGCCTTTGAAAACTCATAATTTATTAATTTAATTTTTTTTCAATTTCATCTATATTGATAATTTCCAGTATTTTTTTCCCTTCAACAGTATAATTATGGTTTGAGCATGACATAAGCCTATAAAATAAGTCCTGCATTTCTTCCTCTCTCAATACTTTCCCAATTTTAAATGTTGCTGTTTTTGCAAGAGATAAGGCAATTTTTTCGTTTAATACCATTTCGGCAGAGCCGGATATCTCACCTAATACATAAACCATTTGTTCGATTGTTTTTAGTGGATCAATATCTGTTAAATCTCCAGGAACTCCCCTGATTTCAAATTTATTTTTACCAATTAAAACTATTTCAAAACCAATATTGTTAAGTTCGGATGTTACTTCAAGTAAAACGGCTCTATCATCAGGTCCTGGTTCATAAATTACAGGAAATAAAGATTTTTGAACAACACCTTTACGTGTTTCGAGCAAGCTCATAAATTTTTCAAACAAAATCCTTTCATGTGCTCTCTTCTGATCAATAATAATCATTCCCGATTTGCCTGTAGTGAGAATATATTTATTTTTAAGCTGAAAGAATACATTTTTTGTCTGAGTATAAATTTGATTCTGTTCAGGGATAAGTTCATTGTTCTCTGTTAAAGGTTTTTCCTGTGGTAAATAAAAATCATCAGGAGTTTTTTGTGTGTTATCCACATAAAGACTTTGCCAATTCTTTGGTGGATTATTTGAGGCTTTGCTATATGAATTAGCTTTAGCAACTGATTCAAATGGATTATAATCAGGATTTACAGATATTGCTGGTGGTTTAACGCTTGTTTTTGATGTCAAATGCAAATCTCTAGTAATATTTTCCTCGAAATCTAATCCGGGAATAATATTAAATTTCCCTAACGCTTCTTTGATTGCAGAATTAAGTATTTGAAAAATTGCTTGTTCATCTTCAAACTTTATTTCAGTTTTTGTAGGATGTATGTTAATATCAATACTTGAGGGGTCTGTTTCGAGATAGATAAAAAATGACGGGTGTTCGCCTTCGGCTATTAATTTATCATAAGCCATTGTTACAGACTTTCTGAAGTACGGATGTAACATATATCTGTTATTGACAAAGAAATACTGTTCAGATGTCGATTTTTTTGATCTTTCGGGTTTGGCAATAAATCCTTTTATATTTATAATAGAGGTCTCAACACTTACATTAACCAGATGCTGATTAAGAGATTTTCCAAAAACGCTCACAATTCTTTGTCTTAGATTTTCGGGTACTAGTTTTAGAACAGTATTGTTATCAAAGACTACCAAAAAAGACAATTCCGGATGCGCTAATACGATTCTATATATTTCATTTAAAATATTTCTGCCTTCAACATTATCCGACTTTAAAAATTTTCTACGAGCAGGAACATTAAAGAAAAGATTTTTAACCATAAAATTTGAGCCTTTTGGACAACTAACCGGCTCTTGCGACAGAACTTCAGACCCACTAATAGTTATTTGAGTACCAACATCATCTGTTTCTCTTTTTGTTTTAAGATCTACCGAGGCAACCGCCGCAATAGACGCAAGAGCTTCGCCCCTAAAACCCATGGTTCTTATGGCAAATAGGTCTTTTGCTTCAGAAATTTTTGAGGTAGCATGACGTTCAAAAGCCATACGAGCATCAATCGGAGACATCCCAAGACCATTATCAATTATTTGAATCAGAGTTTTACCAGCATCTTTGATAATAATCTGTATTTCCTTCGCTCCTGCATCAATTGCATTCTCCGTTAGTTCCTTGACGACAGAAGCAGGACGCTGAATAACTTCGCCTGCTGCAATCTGATTTGCTACAGAATCTGATAATAATCTGATAATTTCTGCCATTATTTGCTGAAAAATTTAATAACAGAACTTAAATCTGAAGTAATTATTATATATGCCAGACAAAACAAGACACCTATGATTACAATTAATCTTAAAGTTGAATTTCTGCTACGAAAAGCTGTACGTGGCATTTTTGGTCTAAAACTCCCTTTAATTGTACTTCCTGGCTTAATTTCCTGTTCACCATCAACCGGAGCTTTTCCCATTGAATGTCTTAGTTCGTTAAGTTTTTCCTTACGTTCTTCTTTATCAGGATCATAAAACCTTGGCTTATAATCAAATACGTTATATTGAGGTAATTTGAAAAAACTTCCTACTCCCATAATATTTTTTTTACAAATTTATGATTTTTTTCTGAATTTGACCACTACAATGCCCATTATCCTTCAATCAATAAAAGGCTTTAACTATTTTTTAAGTTTTAACTTCCCTAGAAAATTGATTATTAAAGATTTATATTCGTCCAAATATCCTGTAAAATATAATGGCCCTGCAAATAAAACACAAAGCAAAATCGAACGCAATATAAGATCGATAATATAATTCCCTGCTTGTGGTAATAGTAATGACAGAAAATATGCTGCTGCTCCAAATATTAGTATTAGCAAATGCTTAGTTTCAAAGGGTTGAAATCCGAGTTTAATTTTTATAAATAAAAATCTAATAAAAAAATACAGCAAAAATGAAACTGCCGAAGCAATTCCCGCACCTGTAATTCCAAGTTCCGGTAAGAGTATAATATTTAAACTAACAATAGAAATAATTAAAACTATCATTATTACGACGTGTTGCCTATAATATTTACTAAATTGTATTATCTCTCCGCTAACACTAGCAATCATCTGAAGCAGGTGCGCTAAAGAAATAAACAAAATAACATATTTCCCCTGCGAAAACGCTGGAGGTAAAATTTCTAAAATACTATTGACATTTCCCCATATCAATAGAAAAAGGATAGTTCCAATAATCATTAGATTTGTTGTACTTTTTTTATATATTAAATCTACTTGTGCTTGGTCACCATTTTTAAACGCCTCAGCAATAAGAGACCCCGAAATTCTTATTAATGATCTGCCTGGTAATAAAATAATAGTTCCAAAAAAGAATACTGTTGAATAAATCCCGGTAGCACTTAAATCGCAGAAATGATTTATTAAATATCTGTCAAGTTGCATTACGACCATCCCACTAAAACCAGAGATTAGTCCAAATGCAGCAACAGATACAATTTCTTTAACAAATGCAGGTTTAAATATTGAAAAAGATGGTCTCAATAAAAAATGATGTTTATGCATAAGTAGCAAACAAATCAATAAGACTGGAGCTCCGTAACAAATTGTATAAAAAATGATAAAATCGTGAAAGTCAAAAACCCCAAACCAGAATAATAATATTCCTCCTAGATTAAGGATTCTTAAGAGAAACTCTTTAACAAACAAACCAAAAGATGCATTAAAAAGTATTCTGTTATATGTGTCGATTAATAAGTGAAAAATTGTTATAAAAATAAGCGGTATTAATAAATATACATATTCGGCAAACAATGGAGATTTATCAATATTTTCTGAAATAAGATTGGGTTTTAAAATATAATAAGCCCCAGAACAGATTAAAAAACCGAGAGTCCCTGAAGCAATTAAAAAAAATAAAAAACCATTGTGATGATTTTTCTCGTCTCTGAAATAAGGGAATTGCCTAAGGGTTACATTTACCAAGCCTAAACTTCCAAATTGCCCAAAAATAGCCGATATAGCGACCAAAAGATTTGTCAAACCAATCTCAGCGGTGGAGAAAATCTGAGGCATTATAAGTGCAACATTGACAAAACCAATTAAAGCACCCAGATATGAATATATCGAACCTTTTATTGTCTGTCTTGCAATTATTCCCATTTTTTTTGATTTAGAATAACAATTTTTCTCTAGACTTAAGATTTGCCGGATTAAGCTTGAACACTGCAGAAATACTAGTAATCGATTTTAGCTTAACAATTAGTTTATCCAATAAATCGATGTTCTCAAAATCATAAATAATAACGAAATAGTCTATATTTTTTAGTTCATCAATCAAAAAACCTGCATTTCCTTTATTAGAAACTATTTTTATTCTATTTCCATGATTATCATCACTAGTTTCATAAATACTAAATAACTGAAAATCCGAAAATCGTGAATCAATTATTTCTAAACCTGAAGATCTGGTAAACTCTAAACCCAAGATTTCACTCAAGTGCCAAGATAATTTATAATCATCATCGGTAGATGATATCCCTATCAAGTTAAAATTAAATTCGGGAGTATATTTTAGTTTTTTCGTTTTCATTACTGCAAATGTAAACAATTAAACCTAAATTAATCAATAGACACTAAAACTTTGACACAGTATTTATTTAACAGTGTTGAAACTAAAAAAATTGCTGCGGTAAAGATATTTTTAATAAATCTCATTATAGATATTCTTTTTCAAGACATCTAATGCAGAATAAGAAGCTTTCTGTTCGGCTTCTTTTTTTGACCAGCCTTTTCCTTC
Source organism: Bacteroidales bacterium (assembly GCA_028697515.1). Lineage (GTDB taxonomy): Bacteria > Bacteroidota > Bacteroidia > Bacteroidales > ML635J-15 > Bact-19. The sequence goes on from JAQVEY010000166.1 coordinate 5,845, forward strand.
TGACAGAAAAAGACTATTCAAACATATCTCACAACAAAAGTGATGGA
>JAQVEY010000167.1 GCA_028697515.1 Bacteroidales bacterium
ATTGTGTTTGTGTCGCTAATATATTGATAATCAATTGTTTTGATATTTTCTTTTGCTTCATGATTGTTCAATCCTCGGGCATAATATTTTATTTCCATACTTGCTATACTGTCTTTGGTGGAATTAAAATATATACGAGGATAATTTTGCATTTTACCATTCTCTGCCAAAAAAAGTTTAGAATTGATAAATATATCACAATCATTAAAATTGTCAATATCTTCTAAAGATGACATAAAATTACGATCTTCGCTTCCCGGCTTTAATACAAAATGATATGTGTTTAGACTATCTGCTACAAGAGTTACATTTTGTGTTTTAGATTCAACAGATTTGAAATTGGTGCCGATATTAAAACTAATTGCTACTGAAAAAATTATTGCTATGACCCATACTATAAAAGTTCCGATACTTAAATACTTATTTGTTCTGATTTCAAAAAGCAAACCTATACCCCAGCTTATAATGGCGATAACAGGTATAATAAACACTATTAGAATACAAATACTCAGAAACCATGCTGTTCCTGTGTTGGTTATATATTCCAGTAATCCGGGTAACCAGACCATGCTTATTATATCATTGGAATAAATGATATTTTCCTTGCCAACACTTATAAGTGCTATTGTTAATAGTATTATTACAGCCGCACCTGATAAAATCAATAGGACACCTAAAACCTTTCCGAAAATTTGAGCTATTACAGTAATTATTGTCCCAATAGCTTTACCTATGTTGTTCATCGTATCTGAAAACCTGTTTTTATCTATTTTCTTGAAGTTCTTTTTTACTTCTTCAAATTCTTTCTTCACAGTTTTTTCAATATTCGACAGATTTATTTTGTCTCCTTTCATTTCCAATTTTTGTGCTGTTGTCTTGGCTTCGGGAACTGCAATCCATAGAATAATGTATGCAATTATGCTTATTTGTCCTACGAAAATTAAAACAAGGAAAATAATCCTCCATGTAGTAGTACTTATTCCTGTAAATTCTGCCAATCCGCTGCAAACACCACCCAAAACTCTGTTGTCAGGATCTCTGTATAGCTTTTTAGATTTTTTCTCATCTTTCTTCTGCTCTTCTTTTTCTTTTTTTGTATTTTCAGTATGAGCATCACCTGTAATATCTTCTACATTACCGAGAATCTGAATTATCTCTTCAACATCCCTGATATTTATTATTTGCTTGTTTTCATTAATTTTTGAATTGAATATTTCCGCAATTCTCGATTCAATGTCTTTAACAATCTCGCCCCCTTCTTCGATTTGCGAAAAATGTGATTCAAGTTTGCTTAGATATAAGTGCAACATCTGATAGGCATCTTCGTCTATTACAAACATAAACGAGTTTAAATTAATACTAACTGTCTTTTTCATATTTGTAGTTTTATTTGTTTTTTAATTTGTTTATTGATTCAACTAAATCTGTCCATGATTTATCAAGATCCTGAAGTACAGAATTCCCTTTTTCGGTAAGACTATAATATTTACGTGGTGGTCCCTGTGTGCTTTCTTCCCAACGATAACTTAATAATTCCATGTTTTTTAGTCGTGTTAAGAGGGGATATAATGTGCCTTCTACAACTATCATTTCGGCAGATTTAAGTTTTTCGAGTATATCTGTCGAGTAACTGTCTTTTTGCTTTAATATAAGCAAAGTACAGTATTCGAGTACTCCTTTTCGCATCTGGGCTTTATTGTTTGTTAAATCCATAATCAGAATTTTAGTATATTTTAATGCAAAGATATAAATAAAAATTAGAACTATGCAATACATAGTACTAAAATATTCTTAAAATTTTGTTAAAAGAAAAACTTGTATTTCTAAATATTAGGTAATCAGCTATTTAGCTCTTTATGTAGAAATGTTCCTGTATAAGAACTTTTATGTCTGGCGACTTCTTCAGGAGTTCCTTCAGTAACAATATATCCACCTCTTTCCCCACCATCAGGACCTAAATCAATTATCCAATCGGCAGATTTGATAATATCCATATTATGTTCTATTATTATCATGCTATTACCACGATCTATTAAAGAATTAAGTACGTTCAGCAATACTTGGATATCTTCAAAATGCAGACCAGTTGTTGGTTCGTCCAGGATGTACAGCGTATTTCCTGTATCGCGTTTCATCAATTCGGTGGCAAGTTTTACTCTTTGTGCTTCTCCTCCAGAGAGGGTAGTGGATGACTGTCCCAATGTAATATAGCCTAATCCAACTTGCTGCAAAACAGACAATTTCCTGTGAAGTTGAGGAATATTTTCGAAAAATTCTACAGCAGCGTTTATTGTGAGATTTAAAACATCGGCAATTGATTTTCCTTTAAATTTCACATCAAGAGTTTCGCGATTGTATCGTTTTCCGTGACAAGTTTCACAAGGAACATAAACGTCTGGTAAGAAATTCATTTCAATTGTTCTTACTCCTGCGCCTTTACATGTTTCGCAACGACCACCGACAACATTGAAAGAAAATCTACCTGATTTATAGCCACGTATTTTTGCTTCAGGGATCGAAGCAAATAAATCCCTTATTTCTGAAAAGATTCCTGTATAGGTTACCGGATTGGAACGGGGTGTTTTGCCTATCGGCTCCTGATTTACTTCAATAAATTTGTCAATATGTTCTAATCCTTCAATTTTATCATACTCAAGTGGAAAGTCATTTGAATTATAAAAATGCTTAGCCAAGATAGGGACTAGTGTTTCGTTTAGCAGACTTGACTTACCGCTTCCCGAAACTCCTGTAACACAAACAAATACACCTGTGGGGATTTCGATATTTATGTTTTTAAGGTTGTTTCCTCTTGCTCCAAAAATGCTAATTTTTTTATTTGTAACTTTTCTTCTTTGTTTAGGTATCGCTATTGTTTTTCTTTCGGAGATATATTGTGAAGTAATCGAATCTGAATTAATCATTGATTCATAACTGCCTGCAAAAACCAACTTTCCTCCTTTACGACCAGCTCCTGGTCCTATATCAACAATGTAATCAGATTGCTGAATCATTTCTTTATCATGTTCAACTACAATTACTGAGTTGCCACGATCTCGCAATTCTTTTAGAGATTTTATTAGTTTGTTGTTGTCACGCTGATGTAATCCTATGCTTGGCTCATCAAGAATGTATAGAACATTGACCAATCTTGACCCAATTTGTGTTGCTAGTCTTATTCTTTGTGATTCGCCTCCTGACAGGCTTTTTGATGTACGATCTAAAGAAAGATAATCAAGTCCGACATCAATCAGAAAACCAAGTCGGCTTTTTACTTCTTTAATGATTTCTGTGGCAATTGCTCGTTCTCGTGTACCTGAGTTATCTAGTGCATAGTCCAAAAAGTTATAAAGTTTTCGGATGTCCATAGCAGCGAGTTCGGCAATGTTTTTACCTCCAAATTTAAAAAATAGAGATTCCTCTTTTAATCTTGCTCCATTACATTTTGGACAGGTAATAAATCTGTTATATCTGAAAGAGGATTTGTTTGAATATGGGTCTTTTTCCTCTTCGTCTTGCCTAGCTTTTATTATATTTACAATGCCATTGTAACTGACAATATAATTTGAGCTTTCGCCTAAAGGGGTATTTTTTAATCTTAGACTTTCAGGATAACCATATAATATTGCATCAAGAACATCTTCATTTAATTCGTCAACAGGCGTTTTTAGCGAGAAGTTTATTTCCTCTGCTAAAGCTTCGAGTATCCAGAATTGCATAGAATTTTTGTATTTCCCGAAATAATTTATAGCACCATCATAAATAGATTTTGAATTATCTGTAATAACTTTAGAAATATCTATATCTGCAATAACTCCCAATCCATTGCATTTTGGGCAGGCTCCTTGAGGTGAATTAAAAGAAAAAGAGTGTGGAGCAGGTTCTTTGTAAGAAATTCCTGTAGTAGGGCACATTAGAAAGCGACTAAAAAATCTTGGCTGATTAGTATCTTTTTCAAGTAGCATTATTATTCCTTTACCAAAATTCATTGCCAAATCGAGCGATTTTTGTAGTCTGTTCTTGTCTTCTTCTTTTACGACAAGCTTGTCAACAACCAGTTCTACAAAGTGTGTTTTATAGCGATCGAGTTTAAGATTATATGATATTTCAGTTATATTACCATTGATTCGTGCATGTAAAAATCCTTTTTTGCGGAAATTATCAAATAATTCCTTATAATGACCTTTGCGGCCATCAACTACAGGAGCAAGGAGATAAACAGCCTTACCTTCGAATTCTTTACAAATGATATTTATTATTTGTTCGTCACTATATTTAACCATTTCCTCGCCTGTGTTTCTTGAATATGCAGTAGAAGCACGAGCATATAGTAAACGCAAATAATCATAAATTTCTGTTATGGTACCTACTGTTGAGCGGGGATTTTTGACAGTTGTTTTTTGTTCAATAGCTATTACAGGACTTAAGCCAGAAATTAAATCAACGTCAGGACGTTCCATATTTCCAATGAAATGTCTGGCGTAAGCTGAAAAAGTTTCCATGTATCTTCTTTGCCCCTCAGCATAAATTGTATCAAATGCTAATGAAGATTTTCCACTACCGCTAAGTCCTGTAATTACACATAATTTATTTTGAGGAATATCAACGTCCAGATTTTTTAAATTATGTACTCTTGCGCCTCTTACTTGAATTGTCCCTTCTTTCGTTCCCATTATTATTCAACTATTCTTCCGGAATGTAACAATCTCTTTCTCCTTTAACAGGAATTTTTATTTTATACTCTTTTTTATCGAGATTGATTAAACTGCTACCCATTATCCATGGATTAAAATATTTTAACATTTTATAATTTGTTCCTTGGTCAAAAGCAAATTGCACTAAATCATTTATACTACTATCAACTGTAATTTCTATAGTTTTTATTTCACGATACAAGTCATCTTCGGGTATATTAAAACCGTAACTTTCAGGATCTGACATGATTAATTTTAAAGCAATTATTCTATACACATAACGTGAAGTTTCTTCATTTAAATTTAAATCCCAATAAGATTTTACTCTTTGAAAGTCTAAATTTTTCTTAAGTCCTCCCATTCCCATATTATATGAAGCAGCGACTAGGGTCCAATTTCCAAAATAATTATATGCTTTTTTAAAATAATCTATAGCAACAATATTTGATTTATAATGATTGTATCTTTCGTCAATATTTTTATCTATTGTCAGGTTGTATTCAAGTCCGGTTGTTTTCATGATTTGCCAGAATCCGGTTGCACCTGCAGGACTTACTAAGTTAGCAAAACCACTTTCTGCAACACAAATATATTTCATGTCATCAGGAATTCCATTTTCTTTTAATAGTTTTTCGATCTCTGGAAAAAATCTGTTCGCTCTTTTTAAGTAAAGAATTGTCATTGAATGGCGATAAGTATTAGCAATCATCTCAAGGTCGAGAGATTCGTAAACGTCAAAGTTTTCCAAAGGTACTTGTTCTCCACAAAAATAAACATTTTCAGGTATGTGTGGCTGAAATACGGTATAAGGTGTTTGATATTTATCTAAATCATCAGTATTTTGTTTGTCATTATTATTATCTGCACCAGAAAATATAAAAACATTGGAAATGATTAATCCAAAACCAATGCCTATAATCATAAAAAAAGGCAGTTTAAAATTTTTATTAGCTTTCATTATTTGATTTTAGTGAATTTTGTATTAAGAAATAAAAATAGAAATGTAACTATCGGAAAAATGAAATATAGCCATAACTGTGAATAGTTAAAATCTTTTCCAGTATTAATCAAATATAACGATAAGGCAACGCCAAGAGTATTGATTATGAAAAATAAAACTCCCACCCATCTGACAGATAAACCTAGATAAAACAAATGATGTGTAGTATGATCTTTTCCTCCCATAAA
>JAQVEY010000168.1 GCA_028697515.1 Bacteroidales bacterium
CCTGGATGGAATTTTCTGATGACGAAATAATGATTGTAAGACAAAGAAAACAATGGATTCCTGAAATGGATTAAATTATTTTCAGATTGTACACAGACATGCAATTAAAGAAGCGTTTATTAACCGATAATAACGGATAAATTAAAACAAAAATTCTGGAATTTAATCGCATAACAGACTGACTGCTCTGCAAGATTTCTCAAACCGTAGTCGTTATTAACCGTTAGTAACGGATAAATTAAAACAAAATTCTGGAATTTATCGAGTAACAGAATGACTGCTCTGCAAGATTCCTCAAACCTTAGTCGTTATTAACCGTTAGTAACGGATAATATAAAAATAACAAGCTACAACGGCTTTAGCTCTCACGAGCTTGCGAATAAAATAAAAAAACAAGTTTTCATGTTTAAAATTAAAATGACGGACTGTTTGCTCCACAAAGGTTTTAAAACATTAGTCGTTTATTAACCGATAGTAACGGATAAATTAGAAACAAAAAATTCAAGACTTTAATCGAATAACAGACTGATTGTTCTGCAAGGGTTTAGGAGTCATATTGATTATTAACTATTAGCGATGAATAAATTTGGTAAAATGAAATTCTAAAATGTACTGCAAAACCACCTTAGCCTTCGCCTCAAATACAAGTTTGGCTCAGCCCAAAGGACAAAATATGTTTTATTTTATTTCCGAAAATACTCTCCAGATTTTCTCATCAGGAAAAGGAGCTTTAATTATGAGGGGTTCTTTTTTTACAGGATGGACAATATTTATTTCGCCTGCATGTAAATTGATTCCACCGTTTTCATTAGCTCTTTTATATCCATATTTCAAATCTCCTTTTATAGGACAATCAATGTGAGCTAATTGACAACGAATTTGATGATGACGACCTGTAAGCAGATTAATTTCAAGCAGGAAATATTTTTCTGATTTTGCTATTAATTTATAATCAAGTATTGCCTGTTTAGTATTTTCTGTAGAGACTTCAGAAATATAAGATTTATTTTGCTTTGTGTTTCTTAAAATATAGTTTACTAATCTGTCACTGTCTTTTGGTGGTTGTTCGGAGCAAATTGCAAAATATGTTTTTTTCGCTTCTTTTGATCTAAAAATTTCATTTAATCTAGTAAGAGCTTTACTAGTTCTTGCAAACAAAACAACACCACTGACAGGTCTATCCAAACGATGTGGCACACCTATAAATACATCACCTGGTTTATTGTATTTAGCTTTAATATATTGTTTAACAATTTCTGACAATGGAATATCACCTGTTTTATCTCCCTGAACAATTTGCCCCGACTTTTTATTTAAGGCTATTATATGATTATCTTCATACAATATTTCCGGTACATCATTCATTTAATCAAAACAAAATAGGATTAATACTGTTCGCTCTCGTTAGGGAAACTACCGCTCTTAACATCCTTAATATAATTATTAACAGCATCCCTTGTTATCTTATCAAGGTCAGCATATCTGCGTAAAAATCTAGGTGAAAATTCTTGTGTTATCCCCAACATATCATGTAAAACTAATACCTGACCATCAACAGCTCCAGCGCCAATTCCTATTATTGGAATCTTAACTTCAGATGCAATCTGATTAGCCAAACTTGCCGGGACTTTTTCGAGAACTATGGCAAAACAACCAGCATCTTCAAGAATATGAGCATCTGCAATTAATTTGGAGGCTTCTTCTTCTTCACGAGCTCTGACAACATAAGTACCAAATTTATGAATACTTTGAGGAGTAAGTCCTAGATGTCCCATAACAGGAATTCCTGCAGATAAAATTCTTTTTACAGAATCAATTACTTCTTCACCGCCTTCAATTTTTACTGCTGCTGCACCAGTTTCTTTCATTATCCGAATTGCTGACGACAGCGCTAGTTTTGAGTTACTTTGATAAGTACCAAAAGGTAAATCTACAACAACCAAGGCTCGTTTAACACCTCTAACTACAGATGCAGCATGATATATCATCATATCTAGTGTAATAGGGAGGGTCGAGTCAAATCCTGCCATAACATTTGAAGCAGAATCCCCAACAAGAATTACATCTATACCTGTTTTGTCAAGTAACTTTGCAAAACTGTAATCATATGCTGTGAGCATTGAAATCTTTTTATCGTTACGCTTCATTTCTTGAAGAACGTGAGTGGTAATTTTACGTATTTCTTTATGTACTGACATCTTTTTTGTTTTATTTGCCAAATATTTTCCTAATTTTGACGTTTAATTTGATGCAAATATAATAAGATGAATAATATAAGTTTAATATTCCTAGCTTTAATTTTAGTTTTCCTTTCATCGTGCAGCACTGATGTTGATGTTAATGGCGAATGGGACGACATTCCTATTGTTTATTGTGTGCTCGACCATTCATCTCAATTTCAATATGTTAAAGTAAACAAAAGTTTCCTTGGACCAGTACCGGCATCAGTAATGGCTCAGGTTAGCGATTCTCTTTTTTATGAAAATGTAAGTGTGGAAGTTAAGGAATTTATAAATAATAATCAAACAAGGTCATGGACTTTCAACCCTGTTGATACTATTGATAAGCCCGACGGGTATTTTTCTTCCGACAAGAATACTATATGGGTGGCACATATGAGTTTTACTGAAAATGCTACATATGAACTAAATGTAAACATAAATGATGGTGAACATATAATTAAAGGCGAAACTCAGTTAATTGATGGAATTTATTTAATTAAACCAAGTTTACTCCAGCCACAGGTTGAAATTCATAATTATAATGGGGATAGTGAGTATAAATATAATAATGGCACAAATGGAAAAGTTTTTCAAATGACGATTGTGTTTAATTATATTGAAATAATTGATGGAGATACATCAGATAATTATATATCGATTAATTGGCCACAGGGTAAAGAGTATCGCTCAACATCGACAGCAAGTGACGTTTCAGGAAAATTTTCTGTGTTAGCATTCTACAATCTACTCGCTAGTTCTATTCCACCAGCAGAGCCAAATGTAAAGAGGCTTGTAAAAATGCCAAACAGTATTGAGTTTAAACTAGCTGCAGCAGATGAGAATTATACTACTTATATGGAAGTTACAGCACCCTCAAATGGTCTGGTTCAAGATAAGCCAAGCTTCACAAATTTATCGGAAGGATATGGACTATTTGCAAGCCGCTACAATATTTCTTTAACCAAACCTTTAAGTGGTAGGTCACTCGATTCTATAAATAGAGGTATATATACAAAAGACTTGGGTTTCGCAGACAGATATGATCATTATTATACTGTTTGGGGTGTAAACTAATCAAAGCTTTCCACGGAATTTTATATAAATAAACATTATCTTATTTTAGCGCCAATTTGTTTTTCATAAGCATTGATAAGATTTTTCATAATTTTATCAATCTGATGCTCTGTCATAGTTTTTTCACTATCTTCAAGTGTAAAGCTTAATGCGTATGATTGTTTACCATTCTCAAGATTTTTACCGACATACACATCAAACAAATTGATATCGCTTATATATTTGGGCTCTGTTTTATATGCAATTTCAGTCAATGCCTTATATGTAACATCCGAATCAATAAGAAGTGCTAGATCACGTTTAACTTTAGGAAATCTTGAAATAGTTGTGTATTCTACTTTATTAGTTTTGACAATACTAAACAAAGCATCCCAATTTATCTCGGCATAAAATACATCCTGATTTATATTAAATTTTTCTGTAATCTCTTTACTTAGCAATCCAATTTTGCATAAGACTTCTTTTTTTACACGTGATAATAATGCGTACGAGAATTCATTATTCTTGATCAATTCAGTATCAAAATCATCTGGATTTATTCCCATTTTATTTAATACTATTTCTAGATATGATTTAAGAAGATAAAAATCAGTAGGATTATCTTTGAGATTCCAACTAAGCTGATTACGTTTTCCAGAAATCCACAGAGATAAAAACTTGGTTTCGTAATACCTACTAATATCAGAAATATCTTTATTCTCATTATGAGCATGGTATGTCCTGCCAAATTCAAAAAATTTAATATCCTGATTTTTACGATTAATATTATATGCTATACTTTCTAATCCTCCATAAATAGGACTTGGTCTCATAATACTTAAATCGTTGCTTAAAGGATTAAATATTTTAACCAAACCTGAATCTTCTTTTTCAGAAACAAAACTGTTACTAATTAATGAATTACACATTATCTCTGAAAAACCATGAGAAGCTAATAAATCGGAAACTAAATTTACCATTTTATCATTATCGGGCTTAATAGTGTTATTAACAGATATTGATATTTTTTCTGGTATTTCGACATTATTATATCCATAAATTCTAAGTACATCCTCAACTACATCAGCTTCTCTATAAACGTCGATTCGATATGATGGGATTTTAAGCGTTATATCTTGTACATTCTTATGAACAATTTATATCTCCAGATATTTAAGAATATTGTCTATTTCGGCCTCGGAAATATATTTCCCAATAAGCTTTCTACATCGGTCGTAATTAAATTCTACCATTACGGGATCGACAATATTTGGATATACGTCAATAATGTCAGATGATATTTTTCCGGCTCCAATTGATTCAATTAAGAGTGCAGCCCTCTTAACAGCAAACAAAGTCATATTAATATCGGCTCCACGTTCAAATCTAAAAGAAGAATCAGTAGAAATACCATGATGTTTAGCTGTTCGGCGAACCCATGTCGGATTGAAGCAAGCACTTTCGATAAATATTTTATTTGTAGTTTTAGATACTCCAGATTCTATTCCACCAAAAACACCAGCAATACACATAGGAGTATCGTGGTTACAAATCATAAGATCGTTTGAACTTAATTTCCTTTGCAAACCGTCGAGTGTTGTAAAGGAAGTTCCTTCATCAACAGTTTTTACAATAATTTTATTCCCTTGAATTTTGTCTCCATCAAAAGCATGTAAAGGATGACCTGTTTCGTGCAAAACGAAGTTAGTGATATCTACAATATTATTAATAGGGTTAAGACCAATAGCCTTAAGTCTAATTTTAAGCCAATCAGGTGATTCTGCAACCTTAATACTATCCATACAAATACCCGAATATCTTGGACAGGCAATAGTGTTCTGAACTTGTACATCAACAGAATATGATTTTTTGACAACAGTAAAAGAAGAAATATCAGGAAACTTATAATTTATCTTTTTAAAAGCAGCCAAATCGCGGGCAACACCAATATGACTAGCTGCATCAATTCTGTTAGGAGTGAGGTCAATCTCCATAACAAAGTCATTTTCTATCTTAAAGTAGTCTGAAGCAGGTGTTCCAATAACAGCGTCTTCAGGTAATACCATAATTCCTGCATGAGAATCGCCCAAACCCATTTCATCTTCAGCACAAATCATTCCTTCCGATTCTTCACCTCGTATTTTAGCTTTTTTAATCTCAAAGTAGCCTGATTCTGAGTAAATAATTGTTCCTACAGTTGCAACAACAACCTTTTGACCGGCGGCAACATTTGGTGCTCCACATACTATTTTTAAATAGTCTTTATGGCCAACGTCAACAGTTGTAATGCTCAATTTGTCTGCATTTGGATGCTTTTCACAAGTTATTACTTTTCCAATAATAAAGCCTTTTAAGCCGCCTTTTATTGAAGAAAAAGTTTCAATACTACTTGTCTCTAAGCCAATTTGTGTTAATTGATTTGCAAGTTGTTCAGGGCTATCGTCTAGATTAATATAATTCTTAATCCAATTGTATGAAATATTCATTATATAAAATTTAAAATGCAAATTTATAAATTTTATCGGTTTTCAAATAATGAAATAAGGATTTGATTTAAGTCGTACATTCAACTAGCAAATGCAACTTTATTGTTAACAAAAT
>JAQVEY010000169.1 GCA_028697515.1 Bacteroidales bacterium
ATGAGATTTACGGAGATTAGCTCAGCTGGTTCAGAGCATCCTCGACAATAGGTCGGGAGGGTCAATGGTTCGAACATTTATCTCACGACTGTAAGGAGTAATCCATTAGTTCCCACCAAAGCCTCACAATTTGTGGGGCTTTTATATTATTACACATTTAAGAATGATTCTGTCTATGAGATTTACGGAGATTAGCTCAGCTGGTTCAGAGCATCCTCGACAATAGGTCGGGAGGGTCAATGGTTCGAACATTTATCTCACGACTGTAAGGAGTAATCCATTAGTTCCCACCAAAGCCTCACGATTTGTGGGGTTTTTTAATTTTAATACAATTGAATTATACGGCCTATAAGATTTCCGAAGATTAATTCAGCGGGTTCAGAGCATCCTCGACCAAAAGTCGGGAGGGTCAATGGTTCGAACATTTATCTCACGACTGTAAGGAGTAATCCATTAGTTCCCACCAAAGCCTCACAATTTGTGGGGCTTTTATATTATTACACATTTAAGAATGATTCTGTCTATGAGATTTACGGAGATTAGCTCAGCTGGTTCAGAGCATCCTCGACAATAGGTCGGGAGGGTCAATGGTTCGAACATTTATCTCACGACTGTAAGGAGTAATCCATTAGTTCCCACCAAAGCCTCACAATTTGTGGGGCTTTTTTATATTTCTATTAAATGTTTATAAAACATTACGAAAAACACTTTTCAATTATAAAATTTTCAATATCTTTACAAAAATAAAAAATAAATGTTTTTGGCATGTATTTTGTTTCATTAAATCCGTTAATTAAAAAAATAATTTTAAAAAGTTAAATCATGAAAGCAAAAATTACAATGATCTTATTCGCTGGCGTTTTATTCTTCTTGAGCAGTTCAATTTATGCACAAACAGAATTACAAGCAAGCAAAGTAGTTAAATCAAGAGGCGTTTCTGAGTATGTTATTCCTGAAGGTGACATTGTTATGGAAAAACCAATTTTGTCAAGAGGTGGATGTACCGTTAAATTTGACAATTGGACAGGATACTATGTTGACCTATGGGTTGATAAAGTGTACAAAGGAAGATTAAATCCATGGGAAGATTCACAGCTCATTTTACCAGAAGGCTATGCTGAAGTTTATTGTCGCACAATGGGCGAAACTTATCAATGGCAATCTGTTGGAGAATGTAACGAAGAGTTTGTATTAAAACTTGAAGCAGAAGAAACTGAAAGTACTGAAACCGGATCAACTGACAGTCAGGACTTTTAATTAAAAATCAGAAATGAGTGCACCGAGGTGTACTCATTTTTTTAATGTTACAATCATGAAAAAAATACTAACATTTTTTGCAATTGTATTATTTGCAGCATCAATTATTAAAGCTGAAAAATATGCATTGATAATAGCGATTGGCGAATACAATCAAAGTCTTACTGGCTGGTATCCAATTAGTGCAGGCAATGATGTGCCATTAATAGAGAAGGCATTAGACGAGCTAGGCTTTGACAAACAAAATATAATGTATCTAAAAGATGACCAAGCAACAAAAGAAGGAATTGAAAATGCTTTAAATACTTTATATTCAAAAGTGGGTGCTGGAGATCATATTGTAATACATTATAGTGGTCATGGACATCAGATATTTGACGATAATGAGGAGGAAATTGATGGACTTGACGAAGCTTTGGTAAGTTTTGATGCTCCAATGAAAATGCAAGATGGTTATGATGGCAATAAACATTTTAGAGATGATGAACTAGGTGACTGGATAACAAAATTTAGATTAAAACTTGGGCCTAATGGTCATGTTCTATTATTTTTAGACTCATGTCATTCAGGAACCGGAACCCGAGGTTCGGCAAAAGTTAGAGGTGGTGCACCCCCACTTGTCCCTGAAAATTGGTCGCCTCAAGCAAAAAAAGATGATAAGGTCGGTTTTGGTATGGGCAGTCCGTCGAGTCGCGGTGCAAACACCAATCAGATGGCAAAGTTTGTTGTATTTTCAGGAGCAAGCGCAAATGAATTAAATTACGAAACTTATGATGATGAAGAAAATGCTGTCGGATCCTTATCATATTGCATATATAAGTCTTTTTCCCAAATTAAAGAAGGAGACACTTACCGTCAGGTTTTTGCAAGAATCATGGCCGAAATGGCAACTAAAGCGCCATTTCAGAACCCTGCTATTGAAGGAGACATTGATTTCGCAGTTTTTGGTGGTGATTATGAAATCCAAACAGAATATTTTAATTTAACTTCTGTTAAATCTGACTCAATTGTTGAAATAAACGCAGGAAGACTTGCTGGAATTAATCCAGGAACAATTGTTGCATTTGCAGAGCCAGGAACCGCAAAAATAACAGAAGATGTTCTGCTACTAAATACTGGCAAAATTATCAGCTCTACTAATTTCACCTCGATGGTTGTTTTGGAAAACAAAATGAAATTTAAAAATACCCAAAGTGCGTGGGTTTTTGTACAAGCAAGAACATTTACCGATCAAAAAGTTAAAGTAGCTATTGACCCAAAAATGGATCCTGAGATTAAGGAATCACTAAAAAGTGAAATATCTAAATCTAGTTTTGCAGAAGTAAATAATGAAAATCCTGAAATTACATTGAATTACAGCAAAACTCGCGGAGCCCAAACAATTTCAGTAAATAACTCCATTTATAATCAGGAATTACACAAAATTTCAAATTCTGATTCGAAAGAATTAAATAACGATGTCATTTCGACCCTTAATAATTATGCACAGGGAAAAATAATCAAAGACCTTGACTATTATAATGAAAGATACGATGTCGTTATGGAACTTATTCCTGTTAAAGCTAAAATAAATGATGATGGTAGTTTTGACATTTTAGAGTACCTCGAACCTAATTCCGTAATGGTAAATGACATTCCTGTATTTAGTCCTGTTGTTATGGCTCTGATAAAGGTTACCAATTATGGAACAAAAAAATCATATTTTAATATTATTGACATACAACCCGATGGCTTTATTAATCCGGTTATCCCTACTGTTCATGATATTGATGGACGTGAGTATGTTTTAGAGGCTGGGGAATCTGCTGTTCTTAAAAATACACTTGTAATGTTTGGACCACCATATGGTAATGAAATATTTAAACTAATTGCAACAGATAAACCTTTTAACTTATCTGCAACAATTCTGCAACATGGAAATTCAACTCGTGGTGATGCTTCAAACATTTTTGAATCAGCTTTGCAAGTGGGAAAAACCGGAACAAATACAAGAGGTGCTTCAACAGTAAGCTCAAAAAACAATGATGATAGAATTTGCACGTTCGAATACACATTCAAAATTCAAGAATAATTAGAATCCTCCAAATGGGGGATTTTTTTTACCATATTTAATCTATTCTGTTAAAATGATTATTTTTACATTTGTAAAATTACAAACAAAAAATTTAAAGATTGAAACCACTAGCAGAGAGATTACGTCCCGAATCATTTGACACATATACAGGTCAGGAACATCTAACTAGCAAAGACGCTGTTTTGAGACGAGTAATTGAAGCTGGTAATATCCCTTCAATGATACTTTGGGGTCCTCCAGGAGTTGGAAAAACTACACTTGTACATGTTATTTCAAAATTAACAGATAGGTCTTTTTATACTTTAAGTGCAGTTAATTCTGGAGTAAAAGATGTGCGTGAAGTTATTGAGAAAGCAAAAAAGAATACTCTTTTTTCAAAAGCCAATCCGGTATTATTCATTGACGAAATTCACAGATTCAGTAAATCACAACAAGATTCATTACTCGGAGCTGTTGAAGACGGAACAATAACATTAATTGGTGCAACAACAGAAAACCCCTCATTTGAAGTTATTTCTCCTCTTCTATCTCGATGTCAAGTATATATTCTAAAAAATCTGGAAGAAAAAGATCTCGACATTCTTATTAATCGAGCAATAAACGAGGATGTAATATTAAAAAAACTGAAAATTAAGCTTGAAGAAAAGGAAGCTTTATATCGTTATTCAGGAGGTGATGCAAGAAAGCTTTATAATTTATTAGAAATAGTATGTAACACAAATTCCAATTCAAATATTATTATTAATAATCAAACAGTTACTGATAGTTTACAGGCAAATCTTGCATTTTATGATAAGAATGGAGAACAACACTACGATATTATCTCCGCTTTTATTAAATCTGTAAGAGGGTCAGATCCTGATGCTGCTGTTTATTGGCTTGCAAGAATGTTGGAAGGTGGTGAAGATATAAAGTTCATAGCCAGAAGGATGTTAATACTAGCCGCAGAAGACATTGGACTTGCCAACCCTAATTCTCTGCTTATAGCAAACGCTTGTTTCGATGCCGTAAGTAAAATTGGGATGCCTGAAGCAAGAATTATTTTATCTGAAACTGCTATCTATCTTGCAACGAGTCCTAAAAGTAATTCGGCTTATATGGCAATCGAAAGTGCCTTGGCAAAAGTAAAAGAAACTGGCGATTTGCCTGTCCCTTTACACCTAAGAAATGCTCCTACTTCTTTAATGAAAAATCTTAATTACGGTAAGAATTATAACTATGTCCATTCATACGAAAACAATTATATTGAACAGCAGTATTTACCTGATAAGATTGATAAATCTGTTTTTTATTCTCCGGGTAATAATTCAAAGGAGAACAATATGAAAAATTTTCAGGATACAATAAAAAATAAAAAAGCCACTTAGAAACTCTAAATGGCTTACAATAAGTTAACTGTAATTTACTTTGCCGGAGCAATTGATAAAATCACTTCTAAAAGACCTTCTTCCCATTTATCATATGCATCTGCAGTACCAAAGAATACTAAGGTAAATAAGTTAGTATCGTCAGGCATTAATATCATAACGGTAGTTGACATTTTGTCTTTTGAGCCATCTTCGTTTACATAATAACCATAACCATCATTTGCAACGAAACTTATTCCGTTATTCTCAAAGTCAGAGATATCTTCTGCCCAAACAATATCTACCAACAAAGCTTCGACAACATCAAAAGCCTCATTAATAATATCATCCATAGCAGTTTCTGATGAAGGATCAGTAGCTGCCCAAATCATTGTAATTAGTCTTGAAGTTTCACCTGAATCATTTGGTATTAGACTAAATAAACCGTCTTCATTAGTGACGTTCCACTTTTCTGTAGGCACACTAATATTCAATACCGGAGACCCAGCACTATTATAAATCTTATGGGTTTTTTGGGCAAATACTAAAGTGGATAAACAAATAAAAAGTGTTGATAAAAATACTAGCTTTTTCATAATTGATAGTTTTAAATTAATAATTCCGTTCGTTTTTAGTTTAACAATTTAACAAAGATATATAAATTGATTCCGTAAAAACAAATATTATGCCGATAATTTTCATGTTTTATAAAGATTTTTTTTACATAAAAATTCATTTACTATTTCATAGATTTATAATCATTGTTGCAACCAAAAAATCTAAATATTAGTCTTTTGTATAAATTTTCTATCAAAGGATAAAAAATAGATATAATTTAAATATTTTTACTAAAATTTTTAACTATTCTAAACATATGAAACACTTATTAACTATCGTATTTGTATTTGTGCTGACATTAAGCTCATTAACACAAAACTTCATTCCTCTGCAACAAGAGAAAACAACAGCTGAAATTCTTCTTGACAATAATCAACAGATTCGATTTACAAATTCTTTAGAAGGATTTTATTTCACTGAAAAGAAGGCTAAAGATGGTTTCTATACTCAACTGATTGTTCCCGAGTATTATCCTGACAAAAATATCGGATTTCCCGAATTGCCTGTTATGACAAGGCTAATTGAAGT
>JAQVEY010000170.1 GCA_028697515.1 Bacteroidales bacterium
ACTCTTGAAATAGATATGTCTTGATTATTCACATAGTGTAAATCATTCCATAAAAGCTCAGAAATCATTTTAACACAACTATATATAGAATTATATTCCTCTTAATTGATTACAAATGGCAATTAACTCAGAAAAGCAATCTTTATCTTCGATAAAAATCTTTCTGTGGATAATGTATTTAACTTTTCTGTAGAATTTATTTCGGACAACAATGATATAAATTAGTTTATTATTGCTATTAAACAGCACATCAATCCTTTACGCAACGTACAGAGGCTCCAACAATACGGTCAAAATTTTCAATTGTAGAAATCCCATAATCATTATCCATAAATAGTAATGAGGCAGTTTTGTCGTCGAATTCTGATGATGACCACCAGTATCCGCATTTCTCAAAACCAACAAAATTACCACTGCTGCCACGCCTACCTCCGAGAAGAGCAGAAAAACCACTTTTCCCACCCTCCATTAAATCAAAACATACAGTCTGATCTAATGCAGCATAATTATTTATTAATTTTTCAAATTCACTTTTTGACGGCAAATGCCAACCAGATGGACAAACTTTATTAGCCGTTTCCCAATTATACAACCTGCCATATTTATTACAATTACTATTATCATTATTGTAACACCAACCACCCTTACCAATAAGATAATTCAGATTCTCTGCCATCCAGATTTGACTGCCTATTACAATAGTTTTATATGTCTTGCCATCACGAGTGTCAATTAAAGTTCCCGTTTTATCATAATAAATTTGGGATTCAGCAGTATCAATATCGTACAAACCTATATTATCAGAATGAACGACCCGAAAGCCACGAATACTGTATCTATTTTCTGGATAGCTATAATCACGATACGAAACACGGCATTGCTCTGCTTTACTCAACCAACTTCCACCTCTTATAACACGAAAATAGCTAGTTTTAACGCATTTTGGATTAATTTTGCTATAGCTTGAATATTCATTTTTGTAATCGCAGCACCATTCTGATACATTCCCGCTCATATCGAAAATGCCCAATTCGTTTGGCATTTTTGCTCCCACAGGGTTTTTTGAAGCGTGGCTATTACTCCTGTACCAAGCTACTGAATCAATACTATCACTCCCGGCATAGATACTTGATTTATCCTTTGAACCTCCTCGTGCTGAATACTCCCATTCTGCCTCCGTTGGCAAACGATATATTTTCCCAGATTTATCACTAAGCCATTTACAAAAAGCAATGGCATCATTCCAACTTACATACGACACAGGATAATTATAATCCTCTATTCGGTGTTCATTACCATTTACATCACACCTCCAGTTAACATGCTCTACAAGATTCCAATCACCATCAATAAATAACCAAGAGCAGTCTGTTAAATCTGCATCAGTTTTATATTGAGTGTCATCAATAAACTTTTCAAATTGGGCAACAGTAATTTCGTATCTCCCAATATAAAAATCGCTTAGACTTACTTGGAATACTGGATTTTCATCGATTCCACAATCATTAACTTGCTCATTCGTACAACCCATTAAAAAGGTTCCACCCTCTACATAGACCATTTCGAGATTTATACCTATAACAGTATCCATAAAATCTGTGATTTCTTTATTGGTATTTTCTAATACTGTATCCAAAGATACTTCAATGTGTTTAACTGAATCTATTGAGTTTTGTGCAATAGCATTTGATAAAAATAACACTAATATAATTAAAGCATTAAATATTCTCATATTTACATATTTAAATTCTATTAAAAACAAATATAAAAAAATCCCAATTATAAAATTGGGATTTATCTAAATTTATGCCTCGTTTCTATAGTGTAATTATACTATTGTCCTTTCATTCCAGATATTTGTTCCTTTAGTATTGCAATCTTTGATTCAGCATCAGCCTGCTTTTTCCGTTCATTTTCCAAGACTTTTGAAGGTGCATTATTTACAAACTTTTCGTTAGACAATTTTGCAATAACAGATTTAAGAAAGCCTTCAGTATATACTAATTCATCCTCAAGTTTTTTCACTTCTTCATCTTTGTTAATTAGATTTCCAACTGGGATAAAGTACTCCTGCGACTTAACGATAAATCCTGCTGACAAAACTGGTTTTTCCTTGACAAAATCAATACCTTCAAGATTGCCAAGCTTTTTAATCACTGAATCAAATCTATTATCATAAAATCCATGTGCTATTATCTGAAGTGACAGTTTTTCTTTTAATGGCAGATTTTTTTCCTGTCGTATAGTACGAATACCTGCAATTACTTCGGTACATATTTCGAACGATGAAATTAAATCAGATTTTGTATTAACTGATTCAGGCCATTTTGCTGTAACAATAGATTCTACATCTCTTTCCTCCTTCATAAATTGCCACAACTCCTCAGTAATAAAAGGCATAAATGGTGAAATTAGCAAGGACAGTTTTTTGAAAAAGTCAAGCGTTTTATAATATGTTATTTTATCAATCGGTTTTTGATATTCAGGTTTGACTATTTCAAGATACCACGCAGAAAAATCATCCCAAAATAATTTATATACCGTCATCAAAGCTTCTGACAAGCGAAAACTATCGAATTGTTGATTTAGTTGAGTGACAGTTTGATTAAATTTCGCATCGAACCATTCAACAGCAACTCGTGAATGTTCAGGTTGAGGAATACTATCATCAATATCCCAATTTTTTACTAAACGGAATGCATTCCATATTTTATTTGCAAAATTACGTCCTTGTTCCGGCAAAGAATCATCATACAACAAGTCCCCACCAGCCGGAGAACATAATAGCATTCCTACGCGAACGCCATCTGCCCCGTATTTTTCTATTAAATCAAGCGGATCTGGTGAATTATTCAGGGATTTTGACATTTTTCTTCCTTGTTTGTCACGAACAATTCCCGTTAAATAAACGTTTGAGAAAGGTTTGTTCTTTGGATATTCATAACCAGCAATAATCATACGCGCAACCCAAAAAAACAGTATTTCAGGAGCAGTTACCAAGTCGTTTGTAGGGTAATAATACTTAAATTCAGCATTTTCAGGATTTAAAATTCCATCAAATACAGAGATTGGCCATAACCACGATGAGAACCAAGTATCAAGGACATCTTCATCCTGACGTAAATCTTTTATAGTTAATGAATTATTACCGGTATGTTTTTTTGCTTTTTCAAGAGCTTGTTCCTCATTGCCAGCAACAACAAATTCATTTGACCCGGGCAAATAATAAGCAGGTATTCTATGCCCCCACCAAAGTTGACGACTTATACACCAGTCACGAACATTCTCCATCCAATGTCGATAAGTATTTTTATACTTAGCTGGAATAATGTTAACATCTCCATTTTCAACAGCAGCAAGAGCAGGTTTTACAAGGTTTTCCATTTTTAGGAACCATTGCATTGACAGTTTTGGCTCTATAACAGAATTTGTTCTTTCGGAACGACCTATCTTGTTATTATATGCTTCAATTTTCTCTATCAGTGCTGCTTTTTCAAGTTCAGCAACAGCTAATTTACGTGCTTCAAACCTATCTTTTCCTACAAACAATTCTGCTGCTTCGCTTAATGTTCCATTGTCATTAAAAATGTCAATGGAAGGCAAATTATGACGAATACCTATTTCATAGTCATTTATGTCATGAGCTGGAGTAATTTTAAGACAACCCGTACCGAATTCCATATCAACATAATCATCAAAAATCACCGGAACAACTCGATTAACCATGGGAACTATTACTTTTTTGCCTTTTAAATGTGTAAATCTTTTATCATTTGGATTCACACAAACAGCAGTATCACCAAGTATAGTTTCGGGACGTGTTGTTGCTATAATCACATAGCTGTTTTCATTCTCAATTTTATACTTTACATAATAAAGTTTACTATTTTCTTCGGTATAGATAACTTCTTCATCCGAAACAGCTGTTTTGGCATCTGGATCCCAATTTACCATCCTTACGCCGCGATATATAAGACCTTTTTCGTACAAATCAGTAAAAACACGAATTACGGAATCAGAACGAATTTCATCCATAGTAAAACATGTACGATTCCAATCGCAGGAAGCTCCTAGTTTTTTCAATTGCTCTAATATGATTCCTCCATGTTTTTCTTTCCACTCCCATGCATGCTTCAAGAATTCTTCTCTCGATAATGAGCTTTTATCGATACCCTCAGCTTTAAGTTTAGCAACAACCTTGGCTTCAGTAGCTATTGATGCGTGGTCAGTTCCAGGAACCCAAACAGCATTTTTCCCCAACATACGAGCACGGCGGACCAAGACATCCTGAATAGTATTATTAAGCATGTGCCCCATGTGTAATACTCCAGTTACATTTGGAGGAGGAATTACATTTACATAAGGTTCACGAGAGTCAGGTTCTGTATGGAAATATTTTTTTTCTAACCAATACTGATACCATTTTTCTTCAATTTTGGCCGCTTCATACTTTGCAGGTATGTCCATATAGTTTTTTTTAAATAAGGCTGCAAAATTAATGATTTTAAGTAATAATGCAAAACAACTTTTGATTATGGTTTTAGGATGCTTATTTTAGTTTTCATGTAATCGGTAATCGGTAATCAGTAATCGGTAATCGGTAATCAGTAATCAGTATTCAGTAATCGGTTCCCTTAGAATACTCAGGATAAAATCGGCAAACAAATATCTATCTTAACAATGTAACATTACCTTGATTACTATATTCTTCGCCATTAAGACATCTTGCTTTAATCCAATATACAAATACGTCTGTGGCAAGTTTTTCGCCTTTATATGTACCGTCCCAACCAATAGCATTTAGGTCTGTAGTTTCGTAAAGAATAGCACCCCAACGATCGAACACAGCAAAATAGACCTCTGTAACCATATTAAATGGAAAATAAGGTTTAAAATAGTCATTATTACCATCTCCATTTGGAGTAAATGCGTTTGGAACAAATAGATATGGATCTCCACAAATGACCTCTTTAACCTTTATACGAATAGTATCTGTATTAACACAACCGTTTTCATCTCTAAACAAAACCTCAAAAAGTGTAGTTTCCTTTGGAGCAGCAGCAGGATTTGCAATATTAGGATTATTGAGAATTGTAACATTATCCCATGAGTATGTACCACTCACTGATGATTGAGCTAATAATGACACTTGTTCGCCTACAAAAATCTCATCAACATTTGAGCTAACGGCCAAGTCGGGAATATAATTTTCGTTAACAATCGTAAAATCCTGTGTAATTGCACAATCATTTGCATCGTGCATCAGCAAATTATAATCTCCATTACACAAATTAAGTGCATTTGCATTAGAAGTTTCGTTTGACCAGAGATATGTATATGGAGGTGTTCCGCCAGAAACATAGGTCTGAATTTGTCCGTTACAAACGCCTGTACATAACATATTTTGAATAGTTGTATCCATCACTAATAAAGTCGGTTGAGACAAATATATATTAGCTAAATTTTGACAATTATTAGCATCAGTAACAGTAACAAAATACTCACCAGTTTCAACATCGACTTGATTTTGCTGATCTGATCCATTAGACCATTCAAATGAATATGGTATAGTCCCTCCACTCGTAATAAGGCTTAAATTCCCTGTTTCACCAAAACACTTTATAGGACTACTAATAACCAAGTTCGTAACTAATGGTGTAGGCTCTGTAATATATAAATACTGATGCGACACACAATTTTCATCATCTACAACAGTAACAGTGTAAGGTCCCGGACATAGATTTTCTATATGCTGACCAATTGAGCCATTTG
>JAQVEY010000171.1 GCA_028697515.1 Bacteroidales bacterium
TATAGTCTTCACTAACCCATCATTTGTTTTAATAGCCAGACTTTCTATATTGGTATTATTATAAACGCTGAAGTAACTTGTAAATATCCTACGTTTACTTTGAGGAAAATTTGAATTTAAAAGAAATGAAAAATTATTATGTAAGTAAGTATAAATTGGTTGTCCATTTATTTCAATTATTTCACTACCAAGTGGAACCGTATCACTAACTACTGGCTTAATTGCAGTTACATAGACGCCATCTTTCAAACAGACTAAGTCAAATACAGGCAGAGCACTTTTACTTTTTAATTCGTTCTCTATTTGATACGGCATTAAGATTTTTGTGTGTTCATCTTTAAGTTGAGATATAAATTCTTGTAAAATTAAAAAATACTCTAAATCCGATTTTGAATCAATCACTTTTGGAATATAGTTTTGGTAAGTGCTTGTCCAATCAATATCAAGCCGATCAAAGTATGGAAAATTATATGCTGCTTCTTTCCAAATCAATGATAACCCTAATACTTTTTGGTCATTTGTTAAATTACAATTAGCACTCTCCTGACAATTTACATTTTGCAAACAAGCAACAGTGGAAATTAGAATATAAAAAAAAGCAATCTTTAAGTTTTTCATTTATTAAGTTTCGTTAATTTAATTATCACATTTAACTTCGCTGTGGCCAAAATTATAAATTTTTCTTTCAGATTAATAATAATTACAAATTTTCCTATGTAGGTTTTGAATACTTAAGTATGCGATGTTTAAGAAGACATTGATGACAATATATTTTGTTATTTTTTTTCATATAAGTAAAATAATGTCAAAAATATGACAAACATTTACTTACGAATAGAATATAATTGCGAATTATTTTTAGTCGTACATTCAACTAGTAAGTGTAACTATGTTGTTGCAGAATCATGAATTTAAGTTGCCAGACAGTCATATTTATTGTCTTTTGCATGGTCATTTTGGAAATCCATTATCCAGAGGCTAAGTAGGTTTTGATGAGAATATCTTTAGTAAAATTTTTTCATTTAAGTAATTAATTCTAAATTGCACAAAATAAAAAACAGATATGCATTTAAACAAGAAAGATAGCAATATCATGTCTGGAAAGGAGAGTGTAAAATTAAAAAATGTTATTGATGAATAAAATTTATATTTCCAATATGGAGTTTTTTGCCTTTCATGGGCATTATAACGAAGAAAAGTTAGCCGGCAATAAGTTTAATATTGATATTGTATTGTTTACGGATACAACAAAAGCCCAAAAATCGGATAATCTTGATGATGCATTAAACTATCAGACGGCTTATGCTATAATAAAAGAAATTGTTACCGGAACAAAATCAAATCTGTTAGAAAATCTTGCCGAAAATGTTCTTAATGCTTTGTTTGCAGAATTCAAAACCCTCGTTAAAGCAAAAATTAAAATATCCAAATTAAATCCTCCAATGGGAGGACATATTGGCAGTGTAGGGGTGGAGATTAGCAAATCAAGAAAATAATGCAATTTCTCTCGGGATTAAAAAGAAATATTATCAAAATATTGTAAGTAATTGTATTATATTGTATATTTGCTCAATATATTGAGTAAAAATACTCACCATATTGAGTAAAATGTAACATTATGTACGAAAGGCATTATTTGCAAGTCGTTGAGAAACGGCTGAAAGATAAAAACAGCAACATACAGGTACTTGTTGGACCAAGACAGGTGGGTAAAACCACAATGATATCACAATTATTGTCAAAAACAGAGTTGCCTTACAGTTTTGAGTCTGCAGACGCAAAGCATAGTATTGGTGATTTATGGATAAGACAGATATGGGAAACTGCTCGATTGAAATTGAAATCATCGGGAGGTGTGGAGTATTTACTTGTTATTGATGAAATACAGAAAATTGACAAATGGAGCGAAGAAGTCAAATTGCAATGGGACTTTGATAAATTCCATAAGATCAATATCAGAGTTATCATATTAGGTTCATCACGTTTACTTATTCAAAAGGGATTAACAGAATCTCTCGCAGGTAGGTTTGAATTAATTAATATTCCTCATTGGTCATTTAGTGAGATGCATACTGCATTTGGTTGGAGTGTTGATGAATATTTGTGGTTTGGAGGTTATCCGGGAAGTGTTGATTTGATAGTTGATGAAAAGCGATGGAAGAATTATATAAAAGACTCATTGATTGAAACAAGTATCTCCAAAGATATTTTAATGCTGACAAGGGTTGATAAACCGGCTCTTTTGAAAACCTTGTTTGAAATAGGTTGCGAATATTCAGGACAGATATTATCATACAATAAAATACTAGGTCAACTGAAAGATGCCGGAAATACAACTACTTTGGCTCATTATCTTAATCTTTTATCAGAAAGTAGATTGCTGGGAGGTTTGGATAAATTCACATTAAATTTGATCAGGAGTAAATCATCCAGCCCTAAATTTCAGGTTTATAATAATGCACTTTTATCATCTCAAAAGTTGGAATTATTTGATGAAGCACGTAATAATTTTAAACTCTGGGGTAGGGTGGTAGAATCTGCTGTGGGGGCTCATCTTATTTCCTGTTCCTCAAATTCAGATTTATCATTGTCATACTGGCGTGAAAGAGATAATGAAGTTGATTTTGTTTTGAAGAAAGGAGATAAAATCATTGCTATTGAAGTGAAAAGCGGGATCAAATCACAATACAATGGCATGTTACAGTTTATAAAACAAAATAATTCATCAAGAATGATGATAGTAGGCACTGAAGGTATCTCTGTGGAAGAATTTTTAAAGATAAATCCCGATACCTTGTTTTAGTTACAAGTCAACCAATTTTCATCATGTATATGTTAAATTCCCCACTTTTACTTAAGCTTTGAAGAAAATCAAAACTTTTACTTAAATTTGTTCTAGAATTATTATAAATGAACATTACAATTGTAAATCCTTCAAAAATCCCTGCACTGCTTTATGGCGGCACAGAAAGAGTTATATGGTATTTGGGAAAGGAATTGGTAAAACTTGGGCATCCATTGACTTATCTGGTAGCTGCCGGTTCGGTCTGTGATTTTGGAAATGTTAAAATATATAATTCGCAGAAGCCAATCAATGAGCAAATTCCTGAAAATACAGATATAGTTCACTTTAATTTTCCTGTGAAAGAAAAAATTCTCAAACCAAATATTACAACTATTCACGGAAATTCTTCTCCGGGTCAGGAATTCGATATCAATACTGTTTTTGTTTCAAAAAATCACGCTGAAAGACATAATTCTAACAGTTTTGTATATAATGGCCTTGATTGGGATGATTACGGTAAGCCTGAGCTGAATAATACGCGTTCTTATTTCCACTTTTTGGCAAATGCCTCCTGGAGAGTAAAAAATCTGAAAGGAGCAATCAAAATATGTTCTCTGGCAAATGAAAAACTTGCTGTATTGGGCGGAAATAGATTGAATTTTAAAATGGGTTTCCGCTTGACTTTAAATCCGAATATAAGATTTTACGGTATGGTCGGCGGAGAAACGAAAATGGGACTTTTACAGAAATCAAAAGGCTTGGTTTTTCCTGTTTTATGGGACGAGCCTTTCGGACTTGCTCTTAGCGAAAGTATGTATTTCGGTTGCCCAGTTTTTGGAACTCCCTACGGTGCTTTGCCTGAAATTGTTAGGAATGATACTGGATTTTTGTCAGAGAGTAGCAACGAAATTGCCAAGGCAATAGAAAATGTCGGACAATATAATCCTAAACTTATTTCGGAATATGCAATAACTGAGTTTAATTCAGCAAAAATGGCGAGAGAATATTTGAAATTATATGAAAAAGTTCTTGCCGGACATAAGTTGAATGAATCCAAACCTGTACATTTACCAGAGAAACATAGGACAATTTATAAATTTTACTAATGATCTATCTTGCAGCAATATTGACAGCAATAATACTGGGTTCAGTGATTTACTTTCTGAAATTCTTCAGACAAGAAGGCATTAAACCCTATGTGTTTGTCTTGCTGTTTGCAATGAAGCTATTTGGCGGAATTGGAGTATATTCGGTTTACACATACTATTATGAACCAGAAATGTCGGATATTCACAAATTTTATCGCGGCGGCTTAGCATTATATCAGGCAAAAGATGAAAGCTTTTCAGATTATCTGAGACTAGTTACGGGAATTCAGGCAAATCAACCACAACTTGAAAAATACTATATAGCAACTGAACACTGGACACGCAAATTTGATTACGGATTGTTTAACGATAATCGTACAATAATGCGTTTCAATGCTTTGGTTTGTCTTGTTTCGCAGGGGAATATTTTTGTCCACATAGTTTTGATGGCTTTTTTGTCTTTTATTGGATGTTTTGTTTTGTTTAAGGCATTTGCCAAAGTCTTTAAAATAAATAAATATATTTTGCTTTTTGCCGCTTTTCTAGTTCCATCCTGCTGGTTTTGGACTTCGGGCTTACTTAAAGAGGGCTTGATGATGCTTGCAATTGGTTTTGCATTTTATTTTTTAGTGATACTTTACGAAAAATTCAATATTTGGCATCTTCTGGGCTTTGTCTTATCATGTATGCTGATGTTTCTGTCAAAAATTTATGTTTTACCAGCCTTTCTGCCAGCTGTGTTTTTCATATTGGTAAGCAAGAAAATGAGAATAAAATATCAATTAATTACTTTCATCTCAATTATAATTGTGTCATCAGTTTTGGTGCTATTCAGCGGAAGAATTCTAGGTTATGATATTATTTCAACTTTGTCGGGTAAGCAGAACGACTTTATTAATTATATCGAATTGCAGGATGATCCAGGAAGTACATATGATCTGACAAGGCTTAAACCTGATGTAATTAGTTTTATTAAAATTATTCCCGAAGGACTTGCAAATAGTTTTTTTAGACCATTCCCATCTGAAGTAAATTCGGCTTTTATGTTGTTTTCATTTTTTGAAATCGTTTTGATTTGTCTAATTGCAATAATGACGATAGTATTTTTCAAAAAGCCGGACACCAACACAACACGATTTTTATTATTCTGTGCAATTTTTATTCTTTTCCTCTATGTTGTTATTGGCGTTTACACTCCCAATACCGGCTCAATTGTAAGATATCGCACTCCGGCATTGCCGTTTTTGTTTGTTATGTTGTTTGTTATGATTGATTGGGAGAGGATTGTGAGGTTTTTTGAGAAGCTGCGAAGACGTGTAATTGTTAAAGATTAAAATAGATGTATTCTCAAACTGCCTTTGTTTTGTTACAATAAAATCGCATAACTGGGTTTGTTTTGTTACAAAATATTTGTTAATTTGGGTTTGTTTTGTTACAAAATATTGTATATTTGCATTATAAACCTCGAGTATTATGAAATTTAGAAGACATATTTATGAGAGTTTGGTGGAATGGAAATCCGATTCATCTCGCAAACCTTTGATTTTGAGAGGAGCAAGACAGGTAGGGAAAACAACTTTGGTAAAGGAATTTGCACAACTGTTCAGGAATAAGATATTGTTAAATTTAGAGAAACCTATTGATATTGAGTTTTTTAGACGATATTCAGATGCGAAAACTCTTGTTGAAGCTCTCTTGCTGAGGAATAATATTAAGTATGATGAAATAGACGATACAATTCTATTCATAGATGAAATACAAGAATCTCCTGAAGCAATTTCGATGTTGCGTTATTTTTATGAAGATGTGCCTAATCTATATGTAATTGCAGCCGGTTCGTTGCTTGAGCATGTACTCAAGAAAGTTAAAAGCTTTCCTGTTGGAAGGATTTCATAT
>JAQVEY010000172.1 GCA_028697515.1 Bacteroidales bacterium
ATTTTATGCCGAATGGAACTGCAAATTATAATTAAATTATCAAACAATGAAAATAGCTTTTTTAATAATTCTGGCATTATCGACAACATTCAATAAAATTAATGCCCAAATAGGTATTACTGATCTGCGAACAGGAATCGAGATTGTTTTTGTTACTGAAGAAGAAATGTTTCCTGAATCATGGACAGAAGGAGAAATCAATGGAGAAGCCGGATCTTTAAGTGTCTCAGAACGAAGACGCAGTGGAAATATTATTAAAACTGCGCTATCAAAATACCCAGCATCGGTACTCAACGAAAATCTTATAAAAATTTACGTATTAGAATATTTGAAGTTTTATGATGTGACTTTTGGAGGTACTAATTCAAACGATATTGTTTATCTAACAAATAAAGGCGAAGACAATGGTTATACCGACTTCTATCTGGAGCAAACATTTCATCATGAATTTTCAAGTATTTTGCTTAGAAATAATTCTGACTTATTCTTTAATACTAAGTGGGAAAGTGTAAATAATGATGATTTTGTCTATGGAAAAGGAGGTGTGCAGGAAATATACGAGGATAATGCCAGCCTTAGTTACGAAGAAAGTTATCATCAACAAGGATTCTTACATCAATATGCTATGTCGGGAGTTGAAAATGACTTTAACAGTATTGCTGAAAACTTATTTTGCCCTCATCCAAAATTCTGGGAGATATACGATAGCTACCCACAAATTCGCTTAAAAACAGATTTAACTATTAAATTATATCATTCTTTAAATGAAGAATTTACAAAGCAATACTTTTTAAAGTATAAAGATAAACCAGACTAGACTTCAATTATTTTAATTTTATATAGCCGGTAGTTTCAATATTACTTGTATTCCCAGCACGGTCAACAATATAGAATTTATAAATAATCGTATCATATTCTAATGGGAAGTTTTCATTAAGATCATTGACAATCATTTCGCCCTTCAATGTTTTTCTATTTGATGAATTTGAAAATTTAGGCACAAAATAATTTAATGGGACTATCAAATCTATTTTGCTTTCAGTTCCGTTAACAACCTTAAACTTTTCTATAAAAATAGTATTTTGTCTAGGGCTAATCGTGTCAAATCCTATATCTCCGTCCCCATCAACAAAATAGAAATGCAAGGTTCCGTTAATTACTCGATTTCCAAGCAAATCTGTTGTATCTACAGCACTAAAATCTAAAAACTCAATTGATGGTATAGGTGAATACGGCTCAATTTTAAAGCATGACTGCAAAAAAACTGTGCAAAAAAGAATAATCAATATTATGCATCGCATTAACATTGTACAAACTTACATAAAAAAATAAAAAGAAGAAAATCAGTATAAAGATTTCCTCCCTTTTATTCTGTTTAATTATCAATAAAACTTAAGCCTGAGCTGTCGGGCCTCCGAAATTCATAGGGATTGGACTTCCTGGTTTATTCGGAGAGTTTTTTATTACACCATTAATAGATTCATATTTTGAAATATTATCCTGCAAAGCGCCTAATAATCTCTTTGCGTGTTCTGGTGTAAGAATAATTCTAGACTGAACTTTTGCTTTTGGTAAACCTGGCATAATTCTTACAAAATCAAGAACAAACTCAGAAGATGAATGAGTAATTACAGCCAGATTGGCATAAATACCCTGTCCTACTTCTTCATTGAGTTCGATATTTATTTGATTTTGTTTATTCTTTTCGTCCATATTATTCATATTTTATTTCAGTTTCTAATTCCTCAATTACATTTAGTTTTTCCATTACATCTTTTGGAGCCACTCTGATACTTTTAAATTCAGGTTGTCCAGTTCCAGCAGGAATTAAATGACCAACAATAACATTTTCTTTCAATCCTTCTAAACCATCAACTTTTGCTCTAATTGCAGCTTCGTTGAGAACTTTAGTAGTTTCCTGGAATGATGCAGCAGACATAAAGCTGTTAGTTTGAAGAGCTGCTCTGGTAATACCTTGCAATATTTGACTTGAAGTTGCAGGCAAAGCATCTCTTACTTCAACTAGTTTCATATCTTTACGCTTCAACATAGAATTCTCGTCTCTTAATCTACGATACGAAATCATCTGACCAGGTAAGAAGTTTGCAGAATCACCTGCATCTACAACAACTTTCTTATCAAATACTCTATCGTTCTCTTCTCTAAAATCCCATTTGTCCACAATTTGTTTTTCAAGGAATTGAGTATCTCCAGGCTCCTCAACAACAACCTTTCTCATCATTTGGCGAACAATTGTTTCAAAGTGTTTGTCATTAATTTTTACACCTTGTAAACGATAAACATCTTGGATTTCATTTACAAGATATTCTTGTACCTCTGTAGGTCCCTTAATTGAAAGGATATCACTTGGAGTTATCGCACCATCAATAAGAGCTGTTCCCGCTTTGATATAATCGTTAGGTTGAACAAGAATCTGTTTAGAAAGTGGTACAAGATATTTCTTTGTGTCACCTTCTTTAGATTTAATTTCTATTTCTCGATTACCTCTCTTTATTTTACCATAAGAAACTTCGCCATCAATTTCTGATACTACAGCAGGATTAGAAGGATTACGTGCCTCAAACAATTCTGTTACACGAGGTAAACCACCAGTAATATCACCACCTTTACCCACAATTCTAGGCATTTTTATCAAAATATCTCCGGCTTTAATCTCATCCTTTTCATTTTTAACCAAACGAGCACCTACTGGCAAATTGTAAACTGCCAATATTTCTTTGTTTTTTCCAACAATGTTAGCTACCGGAATTTTTGATTTATCTTTTGTTTCTATTATAATCTTTTCTGTAAATCCTGTTTGAGCTGCCAATTCCTCTTTAAAGTTAATTCCCTCAATAACATCTTCAAACATTAATTTACCAGAGAACTCACTTACTATAACAATATTGTATAAATCCCATTCACAGATTTTATCACCCTTTTTAACAGTATCGCCATTTCTAAAGAATAGTTTCGAACCATATGGTAATGATTTATTTACAAGTGGAATTCGAGTTTTTGCATCTAATATTTTTAACTCTGCCATACGAGTTACCACAATATCAAGAAATTTACCATCAGATTCTTGGTAAGATACGGTTCTTAATTCGTCAATTTCAAGTACACCATCATATTTAGCTGTAATAGCAGATTCTCCAGCTATATTACCAGCAACACCTCCCATGTGGAATGTACGCAATGTAAGCTGTGTTCCTGGTTCTCCAATAGATTGTGCTGCAATAACGCCAACGGCTTCCCCTTTTTGCACCATCTTACGTGTTGCAAGATTACGCCCATAACATTTTGCACAAACACCTTTTCTAGATTCACATGTCAATACTGAACGTATTTCAACCTTCTCAATTGGTGAATCTTCTATCATTTTAGCTATTTGTTCTGTAATTTCTTCACCAGATGCAACAATAAGTTCTTCGGTCTGTGGATGATATATATCATGAACACTTGTTCTACCTAGAATACGTTCATAAAGTGATTCTATTACTTCTTCATCATTTTTCTTAAGTTCTGTAGCAATTAATCCTCTTAATGTACCACAATCTTCTTCGCTAATAACTACATCCTGAGAAACGTCAACCAAACGTCTGGTTAAATATCCGGCATCAGCAGTCTTCAAAGCAGTATCTGCCAAACCTTTACGAGCACCGTGAGTTGAAATAAAATATTCCAGAATAGATAAGCCTTCTTTAAAGTTAGCTAAAATAGGATTCTCAATAATCTCACTTGTAGCAACTCCCGACTTTTGTGGTTTTGCCATCAGACCTCTCATCCCGCATAACTGACTTATCTGTTCTTTAGAACCTCTCGCACCAGAATTAAGCATCATATAAACCGCATTAAATCCCTGATCATCTGTAGAGAGTTTCCTCATCACCTCAATACTCAAACGGGCATTGATATTAGTCCAAACGTCAATTACCTGATTATATCTTTCGTTATCAGTAATAAAACCATTTATAAAATTAAAATTGATTTCATCTACTTGTTCGTAACCTTCATCAATTAGTTCTTGCTTTTCTTCCGGCACAATTACATTGTCAAGATTAAAGGATAATCCGCCAATAAAAGCATTATAGTATCCCAAATCTTTAATATCGTCCAAGAATTTTGCTGTTAAGGCAGTTCCACACTTATTGACCATATTACCAATAATATCTCTCAAAGATTTTTTAGTCAAAAGCTCATTGATATAACCATATTCGATAGGAACTATTCTATTAAACAATACCCTACCTGCTGTAGTTTCAATCATTTTGGTAACAACCTCGCCATTTTCATTCAAATCCTCAGTTCTTACTTTAATAATAGCATGAAGACCTAATTTACCTTCATTATGAGCAATAATAACTTCTTCTGGAGAGTAATAAACTTTTCCTTCGCCCATAACACCACGACGTTCTTTTGTCATATAATATAAACCAAGAACCATATCTTGAGAAGGAACAGTGATTGGAGCTCCATTAGCAGGATTCAATATATTGTGTGAAGCAAGCATTAATATCTGTGCTTCTAGAATTGCTGCATTACCTAACGGAAGATGCACTGCCATCTGGTCACCGTCAAAGTCAGCATTAAATGCTGTACATACTAGTGGATGTAATTGTATAGCTTTTCCCTCAATCAACTTTGGTTGAAAAGCCTGAATACCTAAACGGTGCAATGTAGGAGCTCTGTTTAACAAAACAGGATGTCCTTTCATCACATTTTCCAAAATATCCCAAATTACTGGATCTTTTCTTTCAACAATTTTTTTCGCTGATTTAACAGTTTTAACAATACCCCTTTCGGTTAACTTTCTTATTATAAACGGTTTGTATAACTCAGCTGCCATGTCTTTTGGAATACCACATTCGTGCATTCTAAGTTCAGGACCAACAACAATAACTGAACGGGCTGAAAAGTCGACGCGTTTACCAAGCAGGTTTTGACGGAAACGTCCTTGTTTACCTTTTAAGCTATCACTTAATGATTTTAATGGACGATTTGCATCAGTTTTTACAGCATTTGATTTTCTTGAATTATCAAATAATGAATCAACTGCTTCTTGAAGCATACGTTTTTCATTTCTAAGAATAACTTCTGGAGCCTTAATTTCAAGCAATCTTTTTAAACGATTGTTTCTTATTATAACCCTTCTATATAAATCGTTAAGGTCAGATGTAGCAAAACGACCACCATCAAGAGGGACAAGCGGACGTAGTTCGGGTGGAATAACTGGTACAATTTTAACGATCATCCATTCAGGCTTATTTTTATCCTGAGACAACCTGAAGGCTTCAACAACACTTAATCTTTTTAAAGCCTCGCTTTTACGCTGCTGAGAAGTTTCTTTGCTGGCTTTGTCACGCAAATCATATGACAAAGTATCCAAATCTATTCTTTGAAGCATATCATATATTGCTTCAGCTCCCATTTTTGCAATGAATTTATTTGGATCATTATCCTCAAGCATCTGATTTTCACGTGGCAGTGAATCCAATATTTCAAGATATTCATCTTCAGTTAAAAAGTCCTGTTCCTGAATACCGTCAATTGCTTTTACGCCTGGCTGTATTACAATATATCTTTCATAATAAATTATTGAATCAAGCTTTTTCCCCGGTAATCCTAACAAATAGCCAATTTTATTTGGTAGTGTTTTAAAATACCAGATATGAGCAACCGGAACTTCTAATTTAATATGTCCCGTTCTCTCGCGTCTTACTTTTTTCTCAGTAACTTCAACGCC
>JAQVEY010000173.1 GCA_028697515.1 Bacteroidales bacterium
AAGATGCTAATTGCATGATAATTGTTTGAAAAGATTTTTTGCTCAGTGGTAGATTTCGTTAAATCAACATTCTTAAAATTGATTTGATAAAAGGTCTTTACAAAATATTCAATCTCTTGATTAGAAATAGGTTTTGCAAAAATTACTGTTCCAAAAAAAATAAATATGCTAAGGAATAATAGTTTTTTCATAAATTGACATATAAATTGATATATCAGCAAATATATCTAAATAATTCGTTTATTAAAATATTTGATGTGTAATATTTTACGATTTGTTGCTTTTATTTTCTGATGACTTGAGATCCTTTTATTGATTTTTAAATACAATATTATAACCACTTTTTATAATGAATGGCCTTCACGAATGAATTGCCACAATTATTCTTCACTAAGAGGTGGCGAATTGAAAACTGCAAAAATACATTTCTCTCAATATTATTGTTGAAAACATTTTTTTTTTACATATTATATTTAAGTATTTTCGCACAAAATTTTACAAATGAATTTAAAACAAGCCATAATACTAATTTTAAAGGGAATGGCTATGGGTACAGCAAATGTTATTCCTGGCGTTTCTGGTGGTACAATTGCTTTGCTTACAGGCATTTTTGAGAGATTGATTAACGCTATAAAATCTTTCAACCTAACTGCATTAAAGTTATTATTTAAAGGCAAATTCTTAGAATTAATAAAACATATTGACCTGTTTTTTCTAATCTGGGTTTTTCTTGGAGTTGGTGTGGCAATTATTAGTGTTGCTAATTTGTTTAAATATTTATTCGAAAATTACCCAGTTTACATCTGGGCTTTTTTCTTTGGCTTAGTATTAGCCTCGGTTTATTTTGTCGGAAAACAAGTAAAGAAGTTTAGTTTTTCTGCAATCATTAGTTTAATATTAGGAACAGCCGTTGCTGTTGCAATATCGTTACTTAACCCTGCAAGTGAAAACAGCAGTATGTGGTATTTGATTTTATGCGGAATCGTTGCAGCATGCAGTATGATTTTGCCAGGCATCAGCGGTTCTTTTGTACTTATTCTTCTTGGAAATTATCAATTAGTTATGATTGATGCTGTAAGTGATTTTAACTTTTCAGTTCTTTTTCCGGTAGTCATTGGTGCAGCAATAGGAATTATGGGGTTTTCATATATTTTATCATGGCTGTTTAAAAGATTTAAAGACCAGACAATCAGCGCTCTCACAGGTTTTGTTTTAGGTTCTGTTATGATTTTATGGCCATGGAAAAACAGCATTACTCAAACTTTTGGAGATAAAACAAAACTCGTCGGTTACGAATGGCTTTTGCCTGAAATTAATACTGAGTTTTTTATCTCAGTAATAATAATTTTTGCAGGAATTTTAAGCGTATGGACTTTAGAAAAATTTGCTGCAAAAACCAAAAATAATATAGAACAATAATGAGAGAATTCGGACTAATAGGTTATCCCCTTGGGCATGCCTATTCTCAAAAATACTTTGAAGATAAATTTCAAACACTCGGGATAACTGATGCAAAATATACATTATTCCCCATTTCAGAAATTTCGAAAATTTCTAATATTATTAATAGTCATCCAAATCTTATCGGACTTAATGTTACCACTCCATACAAAGAATTAGTAATTCCGTATTTAGATGAGATAGATAGTCTTATTTTAAGATTAGGAACTGTTAATACAGTAAAGATAACTAGAACTTTAGAATCTGTTAAAACAAAAGGTTTTAATACCGATGTTTATGGCCTAAATAAAACTTTTGATAATCTTAACTTACCTAAAAAAAGCAAGGCCATAATCTTAGGTAGTGGAGGCTCTGGGAAGACCACCAATTTTGTTTTAAAAGAAAGAGGTATAGAAACATTAAATGTTTCAAGGAGTCCTCAAAATTTGCAACATTTGTCTTATTCTAAATTAACAGAATCTATAATTTCTCAGCACAATATTATTATTAATGCCACTCCTGTAGGAATGTATCCTAAAATTGATTTATTTCCCGACATCCCATACAAATACATAAACAAAAATCATTTCTGTATTGATTTGGTATACAACCCTGCTCAGACTTTATTCCTAAAAAAATGCGCCGATAAAGGCGCATCAGTTGTAAATGGGTTGACCATGCTTTACGAACAAGCCGATAAAGCTTGGGAGATTTGGAATTCTACTCCGTAGCTTTATTGTAAATTTCTTCGTCCTTATTGTAAAAGAAGCTAAGGTCTTTGTGTTTTGTAAAGAAAGCCAACAATTCGGTACTACTAGTAAAAGTTTCATCAATATTATCAGTTACTTCAAACAATTTGAATTGTGATGTTCCAACCATTTCAATTTTGTAGAAATAATATGTACCATCCTGATTCATATTTGCAAAACGTGTTTTAGCAATGTCAGTAAAATGACAAACATAAGTACCGCTAACTTCGTAAATTTCGCTAGTAGTATTATACTCGTACTTTTCGGCTTTAAATTTCTTACCATCGATATTACTAAAAATAAAATAGTTTGGTTGCTCCGAATATTCATTTTCAACAATCCATTTTCCTAAAAATGATGCATCAAAATCAACTGATGGTGTAGAAAGCGGAACCGTTGAAGAATACGGACAAGCTGTAAACATAAGCGATAATCCTACAATGGCTGCAAGTAAAATAACACTGTTCTTTTTCATAATCTTTAGTTATTAATTAATAATTTTTTTATTTTTTGAAATCAGAAATCAGAACACCAATCTTCTGATTTTTGTCTTCTGATATCCGTTTAACAAAATATCAGCGCCAAAGATATCAAATATTATTCCAATGAAGTAAAAATTTTTACAGCCTCATCAAAATTTTTTCCACAAAAATCTGGATCAGCCTTACTTTGGCTGCATACCAATGGTCTTTCGGAGCTATTGTACAATTTGCACAAATTATTCTCATCTAGATGGGGACATCGAAAATTTTTGGGTTTACCATTAGGTAATCCTGGTATCGGACTGGATATGGAAGGAGCTATACAACAAGCTCCACATTTTCGACAATTCACTTTTATAACAAAATTATATTTTTTTAAAGATTTTTCTTCACGAATTCAATTATGTTCTCAATACCAAGTTTAAACTCTGTTTCCTTTCTTGCTACATTTATTCTGATATAATTATTCCATTCTTTTCCAAAATGAACTCCAGGAATTATCGCAGTTTTTGTTTGCTCATATATGTCCAAACCAAATTTCAAACTATCATTAAATCCATTTGGTAAGCGACACCATACGAAATATCCTCCATCAGCATGCGGACAATAAAACCCTTCTTTAGATAATTTCTCAACTGCATAAATATAATTTGACTTGATTTTTTCTCTTAACCCTATTATATATTGAGAATAATTGCTTGAATTCACAAATTCAGCAATAGCATACTGCAATGGTGCAGGGGCGCTTAAACCAATATAATCATGTGTATAACACATTTTAGTATAATGCGAATTGTGCATGATAAGATATCCTACTCGCCAACCTGTAATCGAAAACATTTTTGAAAAACTGTTAACAAAGAAAACATTTTTGGATATAACATTATCTGTAAGTAAGTTCTGGGCTTCTTTAAAATACAATTCATTATAAACAGCATCAATAATTATGTACGCATGATACTTTTCCGCCAAACTAATCAAAAAATCAAGTTTAGACTTTGATATTGATTTACCATAAGGATTTCCCGGACTGGCAATGAACAATAGCTTTATTTTATTATCGATAAAAAAGTTTTCCAAAGAGTTTTCGTCAAAATAATTTTCATCATCAATAATTTTTGAAAAAAATTTGTGACCAAATATTTGAGGTAAATGGATGTATGACTCATAAGCAGGGGAAAATGCCGCTACATTAAAATTTCTATTATCAGTAATATACATCAGATAATTATAAATTAATGAAATAGCTTCTGTAGCTCCATTTGTAATAATAATATCGGCTAATATTGTTGAAGCATTGTACTTGTGGTATAAATAATCAAGAAGTGATGTGTTTCCTGAGCCAGGAGCGTATTGATGAACATCTTTAGATCTTGCTTCAGACAATAATTCAAGTAATTTTTCGGGAGGACTATACCCAGGAATTCCTTGCGCTAAATTTATTCCGCCATTTATTTTTACAAGATTACTAAAATGTCTTATTAGAGAACCTTCAATTTTAATATCAGGGTCAAAAGTCTTTTTCACTATTTATGATAAGAATTTATTACTTCCTCTGAAACCACATCAATGTCAAGAACGACAAAACCGTCAACAGTGTAGTTGAAATCAGGATCTACATTAAAATCAAGAATTTTACCGCCAAGAGATAAATACTTTTTAATTAAAACAGGTATTCCGAAATTATTAAAATCTATATCTTTTATTAACCTGTCGAATGTATTTAAATCTTTTTCAAAAGTATCAAGTAATATTTCGTGATGGTGATTTCTCTTATACTCAAAGCCTTTTCTATGTTTTACCATTCCGGCAAGTTCGGTCCAATTATGATTTCTTTTAAGATATTCAACAATCAATACTTTAGCATTATCTGAATACAGGCTTGAAATACTTGCAGGACCAATAAGATATTTATAATCAGGATACCTTTGAGTAACAAAGTATATTCCTTTCCACAATAAAAACAAAGGTAAAGGTTTACGCTGATAATCAGGAACTATAAATGAGCGTCCCATCTCCATAGACTTCTCTAGATAGTATTTAAAACTATCATTCATTTCAAATAATGTATTCAGATAAAACCCGGAAATCCCTTTTTCTTGCATTATTTCGGCCCCCATACCTATTCGGTAAGCTCCTACAATTGTAGATGTGGTTGAATCCCATAAAAACAAGTGATTATAGTAGCTATCAAACTTGTCGAAATCTTTTTCTTTGCCTGTTCCTTCACCAATATCTCTGAAAGCAATCTCTCTTAATTTGGTAATTTCATCAAATATTACTGGGATATTATCATGTTTGGAGAAATAGCATTCATAATTATCGGCAGTAAATAACAAATCTGTATTCTTTATTTTTTCAATCTCCTTTTTAATCAGATTTACATCCTGATTGGGTAAAACATCTAAATAATCATTAGTGTTTTTACTCTCTATATTTGTAATCTCTTTATCATTCAAGCAATAAGTTCTCGCTTTTAGAACTTTTGCAAGAATTCTTTTATCATCAATGCTATTAATAGCTTTTGTTTGCATTGGAGCGCTAAATCTAACAAAAATACTTCTGTTTTTCTTATTCAACAACTCTGCAGGTAATCTAGCTGTCCTAAAAGAGGGATTTATCTTACCTAAGAAATGAAAAAGTTTACTATTCTGACCTGATACAAAACCAGATACTACATGAGCATTAACGGCCTTAACAAATTTCATTACATTAATTTGCCAGTCTCTGTCTTCGACAATTTTTGATTTTCCATACTTTGTCGAAACTTCTCCTGCGGGCAAAATACAGATTGCACCACCATTTTCGACAACTTTGTACATTTCTTTTAATCCTGACAAGCTCGAAAAAGCATCTTTATGTGTTTCAAAAGGATTAACCGAGATTAAATGACGAGAAACAGGTTTTACTCTACTCAATAGGAAATTAGCAATAAATTTTGTGTCAGGTCGTCTTTTTAGCACAGAAAGCATTATTGCCAATGCATCCAAGCCTCCATAGGGGTGATTGAATAGAAATACGACTGGACCTGTCTCAGGAATAT
>JAQVEY010000174.1 GCA_028697515.1 Bacteroidales bacterium
ATTTACCAGAAAACACAAAAAATGTAAGGGTTGCAATCTATGATAACCTTGGTCGCCAACTAATTACAAATGAGTTGTTGGGCTGGGAAAATTCTGTTGATGTAAAGCAATTAAAGGCTGGTAATTATTTTGTGAGAATTGTTAGTGCTGAAGAGAGTTGGAGTGGGTGGTTTGTGAAGGAATGAGTGTTAATGCCTGAACCTTTAGCTCGGCGTAGCCAACCTTTAGCTCAGCGAAGCTAATATGGTTGACTACTATTTCTCAACTTTTAATAAAATTTGCAAAGAATTCATTTTGATTCTGATTTGTAAGAAAGCAAACCACGCAATAACCTACTTACTTCAATGCTTGATAATTTCGTTAATCTTATTTACAGCCATCATACCGTCAATAGCAGAAGAAACAATTCCTCCGGCGTAGCCCGCACCTTCTCCACAGGGATATAATCCTCTTATATTTACACTTTGAAAAGTTGTCGGATCTCTAAGTACTTTTATAGGACTGCTGGTTCTGGATTCAACTCCTACAACAATCGCTTGATTTGTAATAAATCCTCTCATTTGTTTGTCAAATTCTTTAAAGGCTTTTTGTAGTTTTTGACTGATAATTTCGGGAAGCCAAAAATGTAATGGACTGCTTATCAATCCAGGATGATATGATGATTCCGGAAGATCTTTTGATATCTTTCTGCTTACAAAATCACTCAGTCTTTGTGCAGGGGCTTGCAATCCTGATGCACTATTTACAAAAGCCATACCCTCGATTTGTTTTTGAAATTCCAAACCTGAAAATACTTTATTTTTGGAATATGTCAAGAAGTCTTCGGGCTGCAATTCAACAACTATTCCCGAATTAGCGTATAATGAATTTCTTCTGGAGTTTGACATGCCATTAACTACAATCTGATTTTTTTCAGTTGCCGAACAAACAATGGTGCCTCCGGGACACATACAAAATGAATACACTCCTCTATTATCAATCTGTTTAACAAGATTGTAACTCGCTGGTGGCAGGAATTCACCTCTATCTTTTCTTTTATATTGAATGCTATCAATGAGTTTTTGTGGGTGCTCTACTCTTATTCCCATTGCAAAACCCTTTTCAGAAAGCATAACTTTTTGATTTTCTAAAAGATAATATACATCCCTTGCCGAATGACCTGTAGCAAGGATTACAAAATCAGAACTAAATGATTTTCCATCTTCACATTCAAGGCCTTTGATATAATCCTTTTCGATTATGAGTTTTGTTGCTTTAGAATTAAAATGAATTTCTCCACCTGAACTTATGATTTTCTCGCGGATATTTTTCATTATTCCCGGTAACTTATCTGTACCAATATGAGGATGAGAGTTTATAAGAATATCATCATCAGCTCCAAAATGATGTAAAAGTTGAAGAATCTGAAAAACATCCCCTCTTTTTTTACTTCGCGTGTATAGTTTCCCATCTGAATATGTTCCGGCACCACCTTCTCCAAAAGCAAAATTGGATTCAGGATTAAGGTTTATACCTCTATTTATTTGCGAAATATCATGTTTGCGGTCTTCAACAGATTTGCCTCTCTCAATTACTATTGGTTTTAAACCAACAAGCAAACAATTTAGTGCAGCAAAATATCCTGCAGGACCTGCCCCAACAATTATTACTGATTTAGATTTGCTTACATCTCTAAAACTAAATTCACTTGATAATTCAGAAAAAACTTCAGACGAACTTATGCATTGTATCCTGACATTATACTTGACTTTCTTTCTGGCATCAATTGATTTGCGAATTATTCTGAAAGATTTTATTCCTTCTTTTGGGATGTTAAATTTATCTGAAAGAGTTTTTAAAACATGTTCTTCGTTAAAAAGTTCCTCGGGATAGAATACAAAATCAGCTTCTTTTATCATTATTTAATTCCACCATTTAATTTTGTCAATTTTACCTCCCTCGAAATGAAAAGCTAAAATTATCATATGAGAATTTAACCTTTTATAGTATTCGCTAAACTGAGTGTTGTCGTATTGAATAACATTAAAAATCCCCCACGAAGATTTTAATTCTATTCCAAACATAAAGTATTCAAGAAAGAAGTCTGCTCCAATGCCTACTTCGTAATATGCATCTACAGGTTTTAGCCTAATTTTGGGTTGTTCGGCAGGATTTATTTTTTTCTGTGCTGCTAAATCAATTCGCCCCGAAACGCCACCTATAATAAATGGCCTCCAATTGCTAATCCTTGCTGCACGGTATTTTAAATAAATCGGAAAGTCCAGAAAAGTCGATTCTATCATCATATTGTGACTTCGGAATTCGCCATTTTTTATGTATTTATATTCAAGATTCCTTTGTCCAAAAATTAAACCCGGAAGAAATCGAACATCAAGATAGGTTGCTAATCTTAAATTTGAAATCATGTTAATATTAAAACCGACATAACGACCAACCTCGACTGCATAAACGGTGTCGTATGAAGGAATAAACAAATCCGAAGGCCTTATGGTAAAATCCATCAAGTTCAAACCTAGAGAATATCCAAAATGAGCAATCTGATTATCCAGTTTTGGTAAATTTAAGGGCACATCTTTTTGTGCATTTAAAAGTATTGCCGGGAATAATGAATACAATAATATTAATTTAATTCTCTTCAAGTTTGTTTTTTTTACAAAGATATAACTGCTAATTGGATATTTTATTATTTTAATTAGTAAAAATCTATTTTGTGGTTATTCAGTAAGCAGAATGATCAAATACCAACATTTATTCCCTCAAATCTTTTAGTTTTGTCATTCTGACTGTGAATAAGAAAAAATCTTAAAAAAAACTTTTGTTATTAAAATAAAGTTTCATACATTTGCAGTCCGAAATTTTTTGAAAATAAGATTATATAATAACAATTTATAAAATGTACGCAATAGTTGAAATAGCAGGCCAACAGTTTAAGGTTGAAAAAGGAACAAAACTTTATGTAAACCGTTTAGAAAATGAGGATGGCAGTGTAGTAAAGTTTGATAAAGTATATTTAGTGGATAATGATGATAAAATTACAGTTGGAACACCAGTTGTAGCTAAGGCCAGTGTGTCTGCAAAAATCATTAAACAATGTAAGTCTGACACTGTTCTTGTTTTTAAGAAGAAAAAAAGAAAAAGTTATCAGAAATTGAACGGGCATCGTCAGGCGATGACTGAGATTGAAATACAAGATATTAACGCTTAATAATTATATCAGAAAATGGCACATAAAAAAGGAGCCGGTAGTTCGCGTAACGGTCGTGATTCAGAAAGTAAAAGACTTGGAGTAAAAATATACGGAGGTCAGGAAGCAGTAGCTGGAAATATTATTGTTCGTCAACGTGGAACAGTACATCACCCAGGTAAAAATGTAGGAATGGGCAGAGATCATTCATTATTTGCTCTTATTGATGGTAAAGTTCATTTTCAGAAAAAAAGAGATAATAGATCTTATGTGTCTATTTTGCCTAATGAAACTATAGTTGCCGAACAGAAACCTGTTGCAAAAGCAAAAAAAGATGTTACTGTACCTAAAGTAGTTGCTGAAGTTGTTGAAAAACCTATCGAAAATGTTGAGGTTAAAACTGAAGTTAAGGCTGAGAAAAAAGTAGCAGTAAAAACTGAGAAAAAAGCAGAGGCTAAAGCAGAAAAAAAGCCAGTTGCTAAAACAGAGAAAAAACCAGCTGCTAAAAAAGAGGAAAAACCAGCTGCAAAAGCAAAAGAAACCAAAAAGCCTGCTGCAAAAGAAGCAAAACCAAAAAAATCTGAGTAAAATCAATAACAATAAAATATTTAAGCCTGTTTTAATAACAGGCTTTTTGTTTTATTCAGTTTTAAGTAATTAATTCATTGGAAAATAGTAAATTCGCAACATTAAATTTATTATTATGTTGACATTAAAACTCATTAGAGAGGACAAAGAAAAGGTCATCAATAGGTTAAAAATTAAAAATTTTGACGCAAAGGAATTAGTTGAAAAAATTATTTCTTGGGATGATAAGCGAAAAGAGCTTCAATTAAGCAAAGATAATCTTCAGAATCGTTTAAACGATATTTCGAAACATATAGGTCAATTGTATGCCCAAGGTAAAAAGGAAGAGGCTGATACAACTAAACAGCAAACTGTTGAATTAAAGGA
This sequence comes from Bacteroidales bacterium, assembly GCA_028697515.1. Classification (GTDB taxonomy): domain Bacteria; phylum Bacteroidota; class Bacteroidia; order Bacteroidales; family ML635J-15; genus Bact-19. The sequence goes on from JAQVEY010000174.1 coordinate 4,139, forward strand.
ACAGATAAAAGATATTGAGGCCAAATTTGCTACAGCCGAAAAAGAGATGAACAGTTTAATAGTATTATTGCCAAATTTACCGCACGAATCTGTTCCACCCGGCAAAGGCGAGAATGATAATATTATTGTAAAGCAAAACGGTGAAATACCGAATTTGAAGATAAAAAAACCTCATTGGGACCTCATAAAAGATTATGATATAATCGATTTTGAATTAGGAATTAAAATTACAGGAGCTGGTTTTCCAGTGTATAAGGGCAAGGGGGCAAAGCTACAACGGGCATTAATTACTTTTTTTCTAGATGAAGCCGAAAATGCAGGTTATCAAGAAATTATGCCTCCACTGCTGGTAAACGAAGATAGTGGGTTTGGTACTGGGCAGCTGCCAGACAAGGAAGGACAGATGTATTATGTAGGTGCAGATAATTATTACCTTATACCTACTGCTGAAGTTCCAGTAACAAATTTGTATAGAGATGTAATTTTATCCGAGAAAGATTTCCCGATAAAAAATATGGCATATTCGTCTTGTTTTCGTCGCGAAGCTGGTTCCTGGGGTGCTCATGTGCGTGGACTAAACAGACTACATCAGTTTGACAAGGTTGAAATTGTACAGATACGCAAACCAGAAGATTCGTATCAAGCACTCGAAGAGATGAAAGATCATGTCGAAAGCTTGTTACAAAAGCTAGAACTACCTTACCGTATTCTCAGACTTTGCGGTGGAGATATTAGTTTTACTTCTGCGTTAACTTATGATTTTGAAGTTTTTTCTGCAGCTCAGGAAAGATGGCTAGAAGTAAGTTCTGTTTCAAATTTTGAAGATTTTCAGACTAATCGACTTAAACTAAGATATAAACCGGACAATGACAAAAAAACAAGACTTGCTCACAGTTTAAATGGAAGTGCTTTAGCATTACCACGAATAATGGCTGCTATCATTGAGAATTATCAAACAGAAAATGGAATAAGCATTCCGGAGGTTCTGAGAAAATATACGGGTTTTGAATTAATTAGCAAATAGCATGAAGAAATACTTTTTATTTTTTGTTCTTATTCCATTTCTGCTTTTTAGTTGTAAAAGTGAAAAACAAAAAGAAGGAATTGCAAAAGTAGATTCTATGCTCGAGAAGGTAGAGATGCTTAAAAAAGAGCTTTCAGCTCCTGAAATAGAAGCATATAAAAGCATATATGACACAACAAAACTATATATTGCTTTTTTTGAATCCTTGCCGCCCAATTTCGAGAGAACAGATTCTATTATGGAATTAATATATAATTATGGAACTGTTGACAAATGCTTTAAAAAAATGCATTCTGTTCATCTCGCACAATTATCTGATGCTCTAGATTTATCTAAATCACAAATCACTAACCTTAGACACGATATTGATGAGGGCTTTTTTACTGATGATGAAATAGATATTTATATTCATACAGAAGATTCAATTTTAAATGATATTGAAGATTTGATAAAGGCTAAACTGGAATTTGCGAAATTTCATGCAGAAAAATATAGAATTTATCATCCGATGATTGTAAACCTCAAA
>JAQVEY010000175.1 GCA_028697515.1 Bacteroidales bacterium
AATAGCGAAAGAAATAGTCTTTAATTCTTCCGCGTCTTTAGAATATTTGCTGATTACAAATGATATGCTTCCCGAAATTCAGTTTATTACAAATAGGGATGTATTTCTTAAAAATCTTAATAACACAACAATCAGTTCAAATTCAATTAGCCTTAATGATGTTGTTCTAAAAGCAAACACTTTAATTCCTGATGATAGAAAGGCAAGTCTTTATATAATTTCTGATATGCAGAAATCGTTCATGAATGATTTATTAGCAAAACCCAAAGATAATGTTGCTCTCGTTTTTGTTCCACTGACACCGGCAGCTACAAACAATCTTTTTATCGATTCATGTTGGTTTTCTTCTCCTGTGCATCGTTATAATGGTAATGAAATGCTAAATGTGCGAATAGTTAATGCTTCCAAAGAAGATTTCTATGACCTCTCACTGCAGTTGTTTATAAATGATAGTATTAAAGCTATGTCAGGATTTAATGTCGAAGCAGGTAAGTCTATAGACCTTGAAATCAGTTATGTTAATACTACTGAAGGTTTTGTTAACGGTAGGCTTGAAGTGGCTGATTATCCTGTTACATATGATAATTCCTTATATTTTAGTTATAGAATTACTAAATCAACAGATATTCTGATAATTAACTTCGGTAATAATAACAGATATCTACAAGCTTTGTATAATTCCGATTCCGAGAGTTTTAATATGACACAGCAGAAAGCCGGGACTAATCAGTCTTCAATGTTTGCTAGTTATGACCTAATAATATTAAATGATGTTAAGGAAATTTCATCGGGTTTTTCTGCTGAAATACAATCATTTGTAGAGAAAGGCGGTTCGGTTGTGTTTATTCCTTCCTCAGAGATAAATTTGAACTCTTGCAATTCGTTTCTAAACTTATTCAATGCTGGAAAATTTGATGCAATGAAATTTACAAAAGGGAGGATTCATAGTATAGAATATAATTCCGAAATATACAAAGATGTGTTTCAAAGACAGGAAAGGCAGACAGATTTGCCGGCAATGGGTCTGGTTCACAATCATATATTATATAGTTCTTCGGTATTTGCATCTGTAATTAAGCTGGAAAATGGTTCTCCTGTTATTTCAGTTGGCAGTTTTGGAGAGGGTAAGTTGTATATTGTAGCTGCTCCAATGGACGAAATAAATGCTGATTTTATGAAAAGTCCACTTTTTGCTCCGGCTTTTATTAATATGGCTTTAAATAGTCAAATCAACAATTCGCTTTATGCAATTTTAAGTAAGGATGCTTTTTTTGAAATTTCATCTGATATCGAATTGTCAGAATCTGATATTTTTAGAATTTCTGATAACACAAATGTTGATGCAGTTGCACAGTTTCGTTTTTCAGGTAAGAAACTACGAATTGAAGTTCCTCAGCAGATTAATAATGCAGGATCGTATGATCTAATAAAAGGGAGTGAGTTCGTGGCACCTATCTCTCTTAACTATTCTAGAGATGAATCTGTTTTAGAATATGTGTCTGATTCGGAGCTTGATAAATATATTACTGAAAAGCTTGATGATAAAGCAAAGATAATAGATTCGGATACTGATAATATCAGTGTTGAATTGAAAGAGTTCTCTGAAGGTAAGCCATTATGGAAGTTATTTTTATTATTTTCACTATTCTTTATTCTTTGCGAAATTGTTATCGCTAGATTGATGAAGTAAATCTAATTACAAGTATTTTTCTCTTCGAAAAAAAGATGCCGAGTTGTATAGTTATCTACTTTAGAAGGATTTTGTCATTAAAGCTCCCGTTCGCTCGGATTTAGTTGCGATGCGCTGGGTCGAAGCGAGCTCGTCCTGCGGGCTTCGGATGTAATCCGCGTATCTATTAGTATAAGTGGCATGTCTGAATTCCCGACTAACCACTTGAAAAACCTCAAAGCCTAATTTTTTGCTTCCAATTCTTTAAGGTGTTCCATTTTTTTGCGATGTAGGAATTCTGTAACTCCTTCGAGATGCTCTTTTACTCTCTTATTTCCAAATTCGTAAACTTTGCTTACCATTCCGTCGAGAAAATCGCGGTCGTGTGAGACCAAAATTAGCGTGCCGTCGTAGTTCATCAAAGCTTGTTTAAGAATGTCTTTGGTGCGCATGTCAAGATGATTGGTAGGTTCGTCAAGAATGAGAAGGTTGTATGGCTCGAGTAATAGTTTTATCATTGCAAGCCGAGTGCGTTCGCCACCTGACAGTACTTTTACTTTTTTGTCAATATCCTCACCGCCAAACATAAAAGCTCCTAAAAGATCTTTAATTTTTGTTCTGATTTCACCCTTCGCAATATCATCAATTGTCTGAAAAACCGTTAGTGATTCGTCAAGCAGAGAGGCTTCGTTTTGAGCAAAATAACCAATCATCGTGTTGTGACCAAGACTTAGATTGCCGCTGAATTCAATTTCTCCCATTATTGCTTTCACCATCGTTGACTTTCCTTCGCCGTTTTTGCCAACAAATGCTACCTTTTCGCCTCTCGAAATTGTAAACGAGGCATCCGCAAAAACCAAGTGCTCACCGTAAGATTTTGTAATGTTTTCGGCAATTACTGGATGACTGCCAGAGCGCGGAGCAGGAGGGAAGCGCAATCTCAAATGAGAAGCATCGACTTCGTCAACTTCCAGAATCTGTAATTTTTCGAGCATTCTCACTCTAGATTGCACCTGATTTGTTTTTGAGAAAGTACCACGAAATCTCTCAATAAAATCCTGATTGTCAGCAATCATTTTTTTCTGCTCTTCAAAAGCTTTCTGTTGCTGTTCACGTCTTTCTTGTCGTAGAATAATGTAGCTCGAGTAGTTTACCTTGTAGTCGTAAATGCGTCCCATGGTAACTTCGATTGTCCTATTGGTGATATTGTCAACAAATGCTCGATCGTGAGATATTACAATTACAGCTTTTGCACTATTTATAAGAAAATCTTCGAGCCATTGTACCGACTCAATATCAAGATGGTTTGTGGGCTCGTCGAGAAGAATTAAATCGGGTTTTTGAAGCAATATTTTCGCAAGTTCTATTCGCATTCTCCAACCTCCACTAAATTCGCTAGTGGGACGATGAAAATCGCTTCGTTCGAAACCAAGACCTATGAGAATTTTTTCTACTTCAGCATCAAAATTTGTATCTCCAAATCCATAAATTTTCTCACTTAAATTCGAAACTCTTTGAATAATATCGTAATAATCCTGCGATTCGTAATCTGTTCGTGTAGCGAGTTGATGTTCGAGTTCGGCCATTTCGTTTTGCATCATGATGAGATGTCCAAATGCCTGAGATGCTTCTTCGAATACAGTTCGATGGTCCTCGTTCATAAGGTGCTGTGGAAGGTATGTAATTACTGCATCGGTAGGAGCCGAAACCCTGCCATAGGTTGGTGGTTTTAATCCAGACAAAATCTTTAATAATGTAGATTTTCCTGCCCCATTTTTTCCCATCAGTGCAATACGATCTTTTTCGTTTACCACAAAAGAAATATCTTTAAATAAAGTCGTACCACCAAACTCAACACCTAATCCGTCAATTGAAATCATTTTTACAATTTTTTATAAGGACGCAAAGATAGGAAAAAGTACTTAAAGTGCCTAGAGTGCCTAAAGTCCCGAAAAACAAAATCCGCCTTTCGGACGGATTTGTAGTTTTTCGTGGATCCTCGAAAAAATATGAAATTGCTTGCAAGATTTCATATTAAACGAGGTTGTGAGAGAAAAAACTGTAATTAGCTAATATAGTTAAAGCAATTTCTGTTTTTTCGGGATGCCTAAAGTACTTGGGTTCTGCTGATGAGTCCAAATTAGCCCAATTTATTGTAAATTAGTGTAATTGGCTTCAGTTTGGCTATGCTCATGCATCGCGACGAGCTCCGGTTCGTGTCTTCTCAGCGTCCCTCTGCAGTTCTAGGCGTCTCTCTGCGTAAAATTTTCTTTGCGTAACTTCGTGTTTCCTAGTGTAACTTTGTATAACCTATTTCTATGTTTCCTCTATGTCACCTCGACTTCGCACAACGCTTTGTGATTAATAGTGTCTAAAGTGTCTACCCTTCGGCTCTTCTCAGGGTAAAAAGTGCCTAAAGCGATGCGGTGAGCGCAGTCGAACCGTGCGCTAAAGTACTTAAAGTGCCTTTCGTATCAAGGGCATAGATTTTAGATTCGCGTCAGCGTGGGTATAGTTTTAATTTCTTGAGCCTTTTTTTTAGAGAAGTTAATTGCTTATGGACAAAATTGTTCAGATTCTTATAGTATTTTGTCAGTAAAAACATGTAGAATGAATAAAAAATTAAAAAATGCAAATAATTATTCCAAAAAAGATATTTGTTTAAAAAAAAATAACTAATATTGCAGTCCGAAATTTTAAGGATTTTAAAAGTATATAGAGATGGAATTAATGAAAGATTTAGAACGTAGCCTGGAAGTAGAGAATAAATTTCCTAAATTCAGAGCTGGAGATACTGTAACTGTTAGCTATAAGATTAAGGAAGGGAATAAGGAGAGGATTCAGGAATATAGAGGTGTAGTTATTCAGGTAAAAGGTGAAGGACATACAGCAACTTTTACAGTTCGCAAAATGTCAGGCACAATTGGTGTTGAAAGGATATTTCCTTTTGCATCTCCATTTTTGGATTCCATCGAAGTTAATAAATTAGGTAATGTCCGTCGTGCAAGAATTTTCTACTTGCGTGGACTTACAGGTAAAAAAGCCAGAATTAAAGAAAAAAGATTCTAATATTTATTTAGATATTAAAAAGCTCCGAAATTTTCGGAGCTTTTTTTTGTTTTTTCTAATCAAGCATTTCAGCTTTATATCCCAGATTTTTAAGGGTTTCAATAATTGTCTGAGGGTCTACTCTGTCTGTTTCAACACTTAGAATTTTGTTTTCATCGTTTAAGTTTACCTCCCATTTCCCTGTTCCTACTAAATTGTCGAGTGCACTAGTAACTTTAGCGAGGCAGCCCATACAGTTTACCGATGTTTTAAATCTTATTGTTTTCATATTATGTAAATTTATTTTTTATACTTTAATCTTAGACTATTTAATACTACAGAAATTGAACTGAATGCCATTGCCGCAGCAGCAAAAGCTGGGTTTAGCAGAAAACCGTTTATTGTATAGAAAGCTCCAGCAGCAATTGGAATGCCGATGAGGTTGTAAATAAAAGCCCAAAACAAGTTCTCTTTTATTGTTGCTACTGTTTGAGTAGAAATCTCTATCGTTTTGGCTATAAATTTCAAATCGGAATTAATAATGGTCACTTTTGCTACATTTATTGCGATATCAGAGCCTTTTCCCATAGCAATTGACACATCCGCTTGTGCTAAAGCTGGAGAGTCATTTATTCCGTCACCAACCATTGCAACAACTTTATTTTTGCTCTGCAAATCCTTTATAAATCTAAATTTGTCCTCAGGTAGCATATCCGCTTTGAAGGTTTTAATTCCAGTTGCCTCTGCAACAACTTTTGCAGTTTGGTAATTGTCGCCTGTTAACAGAATCACTTCAATGCCTTTTTTCTGTAAATCGTAAATTGCAGATGCCGATGTGGGTTTTATCTTATCTGAAACTGCAATAATTGCAAGTGTATTTTTATCGTCTGTAAAATACATTATAGTTTTTGCTTCCAATTTTAATTTTTCAGCTTCTTTTAGTAATTCTGAATTAGTCT
>JAQVEY010000176.1 GCA_028697515.1 Bacteroidales bacterium
TTTTGCATCAAATTATCCTTATTTTAAAATTGAGACAAACTTCTTATCACTAAAATATTCTTGTGTTTGGGCAGTACACAATTCCTATTTGTTTGAAATGGACACAATTTATGGTGGAGGATATTTCAATAATTACAATAAGTTCAATGTATTTCACTATCTTGACTGGAAAATCGGTAAAAGAATAAATCTCGGTATTTTCGAATCAATAATTACTCACAATAACAGTTTTTTTACATTTGAATATCTTAATCCAATAATCTTTTTCCGTCCTGTTGAATTTAATCTTGGTTCGGAAGATAATGCTCTGCTTGGTACTAATATTAAGTTTGCCATAAATGACCGCAATGCGTTATACGGACAATTTATTATAGACGATATAATTGTCGGACAATTGATAAACGACATAAAACACAGTATAAATCCTGAATATACAGGCGAATACGGTTGGTTTGCAAATAAATGGGCTGCACAAATGGGTTATAAATCTTATGATCTTTTTAAAATCAAAAACCTCGACATTTTTACCGAATTCAATATTGCCAGACCATATACATATTCACATACATATTCGGAACAAAATTATTCACACAAATGGCAACCATTGGCGCATCCACTTGGGGCAAATTTTATTGAATCGGTGTCCGGCATAAGTTATTTGGGAAAAAGAGTAATTGTTGATGCAAAACTTATGTATGCTTTAGTTGGTGCCGATACTACAGGAACACATTTCGGGCAGAATATTTTTAAGCCTACAATGGACGGAAATCAAGGATATACTTATATTGTAAATTCTTATGGCAACACTATTTTGCAAGGAATTAAAACAAATGTCATGACTGCAAGAATTGATTTCGGCTACATTCTAAAAGAGAATAAAAATTTGTCTTTAAATATCGGCTTAATATTCCGTAAGGTATCTCCCGAAATTGGTGAGGCAAGCCAACAAACCTATCTGTATTTTGGTGTTAAGTCGAATTTTGTGAAGAGAGAAATGGTGTATTAGTGTTGAATTTTTTTAAAAGTGTATTAGTGTTTAACTTAAAAATAAATAAAATGAAAAAGACGCTTTTTGTTTCCCTTCTGCTAATTTGCCAATTTATGGCTTATGCACAAATTGAAAATGCTTTCGGTTCATATCTTTATAAACCGGAAAATAGTCAATATGCTATTTATTCCAATTCCTCAGGTAAACTTATTAGTCAAAAAGTTACCGAATACCAAAGTGTAGGGTTTGACACTGATATTGATAAAACTTTTGGTTCATATCTGTATGAGCCAGAAAATAGCCAATATGCTATTTATTCCACTTCTTCAGGTAAGCTCATTAGTCAAAAAGTTACAGAATATCAAAGTATAGGGTTTGACACTGATATTGTTAAAACTTTTGGTTCATATCTGTATGAGCCAGAAAATAGCCGATATGCTATTTATTCTAATTCTTCAGGTAAACTTATTGGCCAAAAAGTGACAGAATACCAAAGTATAGGGTCTGATACTGATATTGACAAAACTTTTGGTTCATACTATTTTCAACCGGAAAATAGTCAATATGCTATTTATTCTAATTCTTCAGGTAAACTTATTAGCCAAAAAGTGACAGAATACCAAAGTATAGGGTCTGATACTGATATTGACAAAACTTTTGGCGCTTACTATTTTCAACCGGAGAATAGTTGGTATGCAATTTATTCTAATTCTTCAGGTAAACTCATCAGTCAAAAAGTAACCGATTATCAAAGTATTGGTATTGATACAGATATTCGTAAGGTTTTTGGTGCATACTATTTTCAACCTGAAAATAGCTGGTATGTAATTTATTCTAATTCTTCAGGTAAACTCATTAGTCAAAAAGTTACAGAATACAAACAGTAGTAAAAAACATTACAGTTTGTCTTGAACGATATAAACAAGGTCATGATAAGCTGATATGAAGATACTGCTGTTTATGCATTTATTGTTTTACAAGGAATTAAAACAAATGTCATAACTGCAAGAATTGATTTCGGCTACATTCTGAAAGAAAATAAAAATTTGTCTTTAAATATAGGCCTAATATTACGTAAGTTATTTCCCGAAATTGGTGAGGCAAGCCAACAAACCTATCCGTATTTTGGGGAAAAATCGAATTTTGTGAAGAGAGAAATGGTGTATTGGATTTAAATATGAGTTAGAAGAAATCGCTCTAAATGAGAGCCTTAGTTTTGTCTATCTCCTTATCTACGAATTATTAAAGATACCGAAGCAATCTCGTCAGTAAAATTTAATCCAAAACTTTGTGTAGTTGATGTTAATGATGGATACTTTCTATAGTCAATATTCATTGATAATACAGGATTTATCCCTGCCGAGAAAGCAATCTTATCCGAAACATTAAAAATTAAGCCAAGATTAAACGGTATGCCAAATTCAATTTGTTGATTAGACTGCTTCCTATCATCTATAGGTAAGCCTGAGTTTTCTATAATCGAAATTGATTCAAAATAAGACGCAAACAATCCGGGTCCATAATACAATTGCAATTTTGAGCTTATATTTTTTCTCCACTCAAAACCAATTCCAACACCCCCAGAATAAGAAATAATGCTTTGTGCATAATTATAATTTGTATTGTCACCTGTTTTACCATACCTAAATGATAAATTTATTAAATTATAATCAATGTAAAAATTGTCTTTAACTTGAGTTTTAAGTGAAAACTCCGGATTAATGGTGGTTATATTAAACGGCATCGGTAATGTAAAATAAAACTCTTTCGATTTATTACTTGACTCCTGAGCTAGTGCAATATTTGCAAAAAAACAAATTACTAAAACTACAAATACGATTTTTTTCATAACCTACAAATTAAAATTTTCTGATTTATTTTCTATATTTTACTGCTTAAAACGATGTGTATTAAAATATATTGCTGTACTACACAAAATTCTATTTCTATCTAGTGTTTTTACTCATCAGATTTTTTATTCTATCATATACGGGTGGATGAGAATAAGATAAAAACACAACCAATGGATGAGGTGTAAGATTTCCCATATTTTGCGAACTTAGCTTTTTCAGTGCTGAGATTAAATCTGAAGCAAGAGCGTTTTTGGCAGCATAATTATCGGCCTGATATTCTGCTTTTCGACTAAAAACGGACGAAATTATCCCCAAGACCGATGATAAAGGGCTGTAAATTATTCCGAAAGCTATTAAAGCAATATGAAAACTTGCCTCATCAACACCTAAAGCCTGAGATAAGATATCGCTGCCCGCAAATAAACCAAAAATAAAAAGCGTAATTCCTGTTTCGATTATCGAAGCAAACATTGACTTATAGATATGTTTATGTTTATAATGTCCAATTTCATGAGCCAAAACTGCAACAATTTCGTTTGTTGTCATTTCGTTTATTAATGTGTCATACAAAACTATTCGTTTCTTCGGTCCCATTCCGCTGAAATATGCATTTGCCTTTGTTGAGCGTTTTGACCCATCAATCACAAATATTTTCGAAATATTAAACCCTGCTTTTTCCCCAAATTCCATAATTGCTGATTTAAGATCTCCTTCTTCAAGCGGAGTTTGTTTGTTAAAAAGAGGAACTATCAAAACAGAATATAACATATTCATAAACAAAGAAAATACGACAACGACAAGCCAGGCATATAGCCAGAAATATTCTGGATCAAGATTATAAATCCATATTATTAAAGAAAGTAGCCCCCCTCCTATTATTCCGCCTAACAACCAGCCTTTTATTTTGTCGAGAACAAATGTTTTGGGTGTGGTTTTATTAAACCCGTATTTATTCTCAATAACGAAAGTGTCATAAACTGAAAAAGGAGTGCTAAGAACATCAGCCGCAAACATAAGAATTGCAAAGAAAATCAGCGGTTTTAAAATAAAATGCTCACTAATTTGTCCTGAAAGACTATCAACAAAAGTAAAACCTCCAAAAATCAACATTCCAACAATAAGGATAAAACTAAATGTTCCTGAAATTATCCCAAAACGATAATTCTCTAGTTTATATTTCTGTTGCTTTTGATATTTTTCCGGATTATAAATATCTTCTAAAATTTCAGGAACAGGTTTCTTAAACCAGGTTGCATTAAGATAACCAAGAATTTGTTGAGCAAAAAACCCAAAAACTACAATTGCAAGAATTATTAAATATAGAATTTCTGATGTCATATAAATTAGACTCTCCAATTTTTAGGATTGTTGCGAATATATTGTTTTATTTCGTAATAACGTTCGTCTGTACGGATAATTTCGTCCCAAAAATCAAATTGCCAATTTGTTTTTCCCGGAGTATTTCTAATCTCATTGATTCGACGAGACGAAAATGTTTTCAATGCACGCACAAATTCCGAAATCCCGTGTTTTAGAACTGGTTTGTTGTCGTTATTGTAGAGTTGGGTTTGAAACCCAACTCTACAATCGACAACACAAACCAGATTCCAAATCACCATTATCATATGCATATGATTTGGCATAATAATAAATTCATCCAAAATTAAATTTTTATAATGATTTGGTAAATCAAACCAACATTCTTCAACAATTTTCCCATATTCGTTTAAAATCAGTTCTCTATTAATAATTTTACCAAAAATATGTTCCATATTTTTTTCTTCTATTGTTATAAAATATTTGCCGTTTTGTGTATAGTCTTAACCATGCAACCTGTTTCCAGTACTTTTAAATATTTTTTAAAAAAAACCATATTTCTGTACTTTTGCAGTCTGTTTAACCAATCCTTTTTTCCCTTCTCTATTTCATCAATTCGTACAACTCATAGGTGTTTAAAATTTGAATGTTTTTTGCTTCTGCTTTAATTGTTCCGTCATTGTGCATTTCACGTATTGCCCTTGCTAAAGATGGTCTGGTAACTCCAAATAATTCTGCAAGTTTTTCCTGTGATAATGGCAGCGTGACAAGGTTTCTATTGCTATTTTTTGCAAGATTCAAAATATAATAAGCAAATTTGCCCTTTATGCTGTGAAAACTTAAAAATTTGAGTTTTTGCGAAAGAAATTGTGCCCTACCCGATACATTATTCATATAATTAATAAGTAGTTTATCGCTGCGCTGCATCATTTTAACAAATTCTGATTTAGGAATTTTCACAATTTTTGTTTCTGTTTGTGCAACAATATTCACTGGATAGAGATTATTCATACCAAAAACAAATGCGGGTGCAAGCGGTCTAGGGCTTTCTATTTCCTCAATAACAATAGTTTTTCCCGAAACATCAACCATTTCGCCCCTAACAACCCCTTCTAAAACTATCATCAAAAACTCAACTTTTTCATCCTGATATGCTACTATTTCTCCTACCATATATTCCTTTGTCTGATAAAAAATCCCATCAAAGATTTTTTTTATTTCAGGTTCTCCTATCCCACTAAACAAGGCACATTGGGTCAATGTTTGATTCATATATAGGTATTTTGGTACAAATATAACTATTATTTTTTGTTTTGTAACATATGTTACATAAATGGCATTAAAAAGTCCCGTATTTTTGTTTCAAAATTAGAATAAAAATTAAAATTATGATACGCGAAATAGTAAAAATAGACGAAGAAAAATGTGATGGTTGCGGATTATGCATTCCTAACTGTCACGAAGGAGCTTTACAAGTTATTGATGGTAAGGCAAGGCTAATCAGCG
>JAQVEY010000177.1 GCA_028697515.1 Bacteroidales bacterium
AATAGGAAATTAGCAATAAATTTTGTGTCAGGTCGTCTTTTTAGCACAGAAAGCATTATTGCCAATGCATCCAAGCCTCCATAGGGGTGATTGAATAGAAATACGACTGGACCTGTCTCAGGAATATTATTCAAATCTGCTTCTGATACTGACAGCTTAATATTCATCAATCTCAGACAGTTTTCAGCAAAAACAATACTATCCTCATCATAAGCCTGGTCATACAAATTATTAAGCCTATCAAGTTTCATAACACGCATTCCCCAAGCAGAAAGTAATCTTCCATGAAAGCCTTTCACTTTCAATACTTTCTGAAAATCCTCTCTAGAAATTACTTTATGTTTTGATTCCGGCATAAATAAAAATGTACTGAATTACAAAGATGATAAATTTTGTTATAAATGAAAAGCTTTTTAATATAAAGTTTTATTATTATTTTTCTCATCAGTTAATAAAGACTATCTGAATGATATTTATCAGCTTTTATTACTGTCATTAACAGAAAAATAAAATAACAAAACTACAGAACCACTTACCAAAATTATTATGCCTGAAATCAGAAAAGCTTGTTGCAAAGAATAAATATCTGCAAACCAACCCACAAATGGCCCAAAAACAGAAAACAAAATTCTGATTACAAAATTTCTAACTGAAAGAACAGTTGCTCTGATATCGGGCGTACAAGACCTGTTAATATAATCCTTAAGAACTGGTGTAGCAATTCCTCTTACAAAATAAAACAAGAATATAACAATAAAAGCCAGAAATGTTGCATTTAATCCCAGCATAATATAAGAACCTCCAATAACTATAAGAACAGCAAAAATTGTAGTTTTACTTCCAAGAATTTTATCAATCCTATATGCGAAAATAGTTGCTATTCCAACAGTAAGATTAACTACAGACCAAGCTATTCCGATTTGATACTTTGAGAACCCTTGAATATCATAAAGATATGCCTGAAGAAACCAGGCCATTGTCAGTGTAGCGCAACCAATTACAGCCGATAGAAAAATATTAAACGAAAGCTGTTTAGACTTAAACAAAGAAAATTTCACAATAGAAATAATCTGTTTAAATCCTGACTTTAGCTTATCCCTTTCTATTAAAGGCTCATAAAGACTAAATGCAGCAGGTATTGCAATGAAAGCAACTATAGCTTGACAATAAAAAGGGGTTCGTAAACTTATCTCGGCAAGAAAACCTCCTACTACAGCAGCAATGGTTTCTGCAAAATTACCAATTGCCAATACCCGACCTTCATATTTTATAAAATATTTCTCTTTGTTTTCATTTTTTAAACTGTCATATAACAAAGCGGAATCGCTCCCACTTATAAAACTTTGTGCAACCCCCAAGACCAATTCTGCGATTAAAAACTCATAAAAACCCGAAGTGAAACTATAAATTAAAAAACCAATTGTACCTAAAATTGCTCCAAGTATTATCGTGTTTTTTCTTCCCCAAACATCTGCCAGATAACCACTTGGAATTTCGAGAGCTATAACAGCTATTGAATATACTGCCTGCAGGGTAAGGACATCTCTCAAGCTCAATCCGTTTTCCTGATAAAACAGGACAATAATCGGCATGAACAGCATAAACCATTTAGCTGTTTTTATAACATATAGAGCAAAAATATTTCTTTTCAAAATATTCATAGTTCGCAAATATAAATAGTTTAATTAAAACATAATCGGGAAATCCTAGCTATTAAATACATCTATTAAATTTAATGACTAATCAACAGATTTTTTTATTTTTGCAAGAAAATAATCGTATGAAAAGATCAATATTCCTTTTTATTTTTAGCTTAGTCACTTCTACATTGCTGTATAATCAATCTTTGGACTATAATACTATAGACAAGATTAGATCAGAATATAAAAAACAATCAGAAAATGATATTGCTGTTAGAAATGCTCTATCGAATAATGACATAAAATCTGTTTCTTTAAACAGAGATTTTTGTGGAAAAACTGATCACAATTTCAAATACCGAGTAAAAGTTAGTGGGATAACTGACCAAAAAAGCTCTGGAAGATGTTGGATGTTTACGGGATTGAATTCTATAAGGCCAATGATAATCGAATCGGCAAATCTATCAAGTTTTGAATTTTCAACAAACTATTTATTTTTTTGGGATATGCTCGAAAAATCTAACCTATTTCTTGAAGCAACTATTGAGAATGCAAACAAAGATATAACTGATAAGACTGTTGAATGGTTATTTAAAAATCCTATTGGAGATGGTGGTGTTTGGAATTCTTTTGCTAATATTATTACAAAATATGGCGTAGTTCCAAAAACAGTAATGCCAGAGACATATCATTCGGAAAACACCTCTTGGCTTAACAGGATATTATCTCGCAAATTAAGAGAATATGGATTAAGATTACGCGAACTTAAAAACACAAAAGCGACAGACATTCAAATCAGACAGGAGAAATTTAATATGGTTTCAGAAATTTATCGTCTTTTAGTATTATTTCTTGGAGAACCACCAACAGAATTCTCATACAGATTTGTTGATAAAGACAAAAACATTGGCGAATATGTAAGTTACACTCCTTTGGATTTTTTAAAACTTATGCTGCCTGAATATGACAAGAACAATTATGTAATGCTTATGAATGACCCAAGCCGTGAATATTACAAAGTCTATGAAATAGAATATGACAGAAATGTATTAGAAGGCGAAAACTGGAGATTTCTGAACTTGCCCGCAGATGAGATAAAAACATTTGCTTTGGAAAGCATAAAGAACAACGAAGCTATGTATGCTTCATGTGATGTTGGCAAACAATTAAATAAAGATGATGGTAGCCTTGATCTAAATAATTATGATTTTGAATCATTACTGAGTACCAAATTCGGAATGAATAAAGCCGAAAGGATAAAAACTTTTGACAGCGGATCAACACATGCTATGTTACTGATTGCATGCGACACAGACGATAGTGACAAACCTGTCAAATGGCAGTTCGAAAATTCTTGGGGAGCCTCGTATGGTCATAACGGCTATTTGACATTTACTGATGAATGGTTTGACAATTATATGTTCAGACTTGTAATAAACAAAAAATTCATTGATCAAAAAACACTTAAATTACTTGAACAAAAAGCGATAATGCTACCTCCATGGGATCCAATGTTTATGGCTGACTTCTAATAATTATTTTAATTAAACTTATGTGCGGGATAACAGGTATTTATTGTTTCAATGAAACAGCTATAAAGTATAGAGATAAACTCGATGCTGCAGTAAATACATTATCCAAACGCGGTCCGGACCATAACGACACTCTTTTTCGCAATAATATTGGCTTAGGACACACAAGATTATCAGTAATTGACACTTCAGATGCGGCAAACCAACCGTTTATTGATAATACAGGGAAATATGCAATAGTGTTCAATGGAGAATTTTATAATTATAAAGAGTATAAAAATGAGTTAATAAATGACGGAATTAAATTCAAATCTGAATCTGATACAGAAGTACTATTATACTTGTTAATAAAATACGGTAAATCCGCTCTGGAAAAAATAAACGGTTGCTTTGCTTTTGCTTTCTGCGATTATAAAAAAAACACTTGCTTGCTTGCAAGAGACAGAATGGGAATTAATCCTTTATATTATTATCAGGACAACGAAAAGTTAATATTTGCTTCTGAAATGAAAGCAATATTTGCCTACAATGTCCCAAAAAAGATTGATAATGAGGCACTTAAAATATATTTTCAGTTAAATTATTTACCTGTTAATTGCAGTATTATAAAAAATGTATTCAAATTAGAACCGGGCAGCTGCATCGAAATAAATAATAATAATTCTGAGATATCGAGATATTATGAAATACACCAATACAATCCAAATGAAAAGCATGATGATTACGAAACCGCAAAAAAAACAATAAGGGATTTATTAGACTGCTCGGTAAAACGCAGACTAATTTCTGATGTTCCTCTTGGTTGTTTTCTCAGTGGTGGTATTGACTCAACCATAATAACTGCTTTGGCATCAAAATACACAAAAAACCTAAATACATTTTCGATAGGTTTTAAGGATGATGACTACTTTGATGAAACAGAATATTCGCAGATTGTTGCAAGAAGATATAATACAAATCATACGGAATTTAAAGTTACAAATGATGATTTGCTGAATGATCTCGAATCGGTGCTAGAGTACATAGACGAGCCATTTGCTGATTCGTCAGCTTTAGCTGTAAACATATTGAGTAAACTTACGCGTCAAAAAGCAACAGTCGCATTAAGCGGAGACGGTGCCGACGAACTATTTGCAGGATATAATAAGTATGCAGCACATTTTAATACAAAATATTGCGGCACAAAAGAAAAACTAATATCAGTAATGAATCCTATTTGGAAAGTATTACCAAAATCAAGAAATTCAAAATCTGCAAATCTAATCAGACAACTAGATCGTTTTTCGGAAGGTTTCAAATTAAACCCTTTTGATAGATATTGGTTTTGGGCTAGTATTGGTTCCGAAAATTATTCAAACAGCTTATTAAACATAAATGTTGATAATGAAATATGCTCAAAACTGAGACATAGGTACTGCTCAGAAAATAATGATTTTTCAGAAATAAACTCAATTCTATATGCAGATATGCATCTAGTTTTAGAGGGAGATATGCTTACAAAAGTTGACCGAATGTCAATGGCTAATAGTTTGGAAGTTAGAACGCCATTTCTTGACCACACCCTTGTAGATTATGTTTTTAGTTTACCGGCATCATACAAAATTACAGCAAACCAAAGAAAAAAGATTTTAAAAGATAGTTTTGCCGATCTAATTCCTCAAGAAATATTAAATTTGCCAAAGCATGGTTTTGAAGTACCGTTGCTAAAATGGTTCAGAAATGAACTTTGGGCTTTGATTAACGACGATTTGTTATCTGAAAAATTTATTAAAGAACAAGAAATTTTTAATTATTCAATTATTGAGCAACTCAAAACTAAAATCAAATCGAATAATCCTAGTGATTCAGCTGCAAAGATCTGGGCACTGATTGTTTTTCAGACTTGGTGGAAGAAGTATTATATTTAATAGAATTTAATGCCAAAAGTATTAAGGATAATAAATAGATTTAATCTCGGGGGACCAACATATAATGTTGCATATCTAAGCAAATATATGAGTCCCGAATATGAAACTTTGTTGGTTGGCGGTATGCAGGATCGTCATGAAGCTTGTTCTGATTACATTGTAAAAAAATTAGGTATTCATGCCATTCAAATTCCTGAAATGATTAGAGAAATTGGAGCTAATGACATAAGTGCATATTATAAAATCAAAAATATTATTAAACGCTACAAACCTGATATTGTTCACACCCATGCTTCAAAAGCTGGATATCTTGGACGCAAGGCAGCAATTAGTTTAGGTGTCCCTGTGATTGTTCATACTTTTCACGGTCATGTTTTTCATTCTTATTTTAATAAATATTCTACTGCTGTTTTTAAGAAACTAGAAAGAGATTTAGCAAAAAAGACTTCTGCGATAATTGCAATCAGCGAACTGCAAAAATACGAATTATGTAATATTCATAAAATAGCTCCTGAAAACAAATTTAGAGTTATACCCTTGGGTTTTGATCTTGACAGATTTCAGGAAAATTATC
>JAQVEY010000178.1 GCA_028697515.1 Bacteroidales bacterium
TCTATTAAAATGAAAACTCTTGCTTTATTTTTATTTGTGTTCTTATCAATTATTATCTTTTCGTGTAAAACTGAAAAAGAAACAACAAGCAGTATATCTATTGATAACTCTATTTCTGACATGGTTGAAAATTCAGATGAAATTGAAAAGTATGATTATAATCCAATTATTAATGATACTGATTTTTCTGATGCTGGAGCTATTACAGATTTTTCTTTTAAGATATTCAAAAACTTATGCGAGGATAATAAAAATGAAAATATATCTTTTTCTCCAGTGTCATTGAATATTGCTATGGGTATGCTTTACAGTGGCGCAAGAGGGAATACGGCCGCAGAAATATCAACAGTATTTGGATTTCAGAAAGAGACAAATGGTTTTTTATCCGGATTCTCGAATTATTTAAAATATTTTAACGAGTTTGCTAAAGATACAAGTTTGGATTTTAATCTTGCTAATAGGATTTTTCTTGAAAATACTTATATAATAAAAGATGATTACCGCCAAATCATAAAACAATATTTTAACGGAGCTTTTAAAAATGTCGATTTTAGGCATAAATTCAAAGATGAAGAACTGCTGATTAATTCATGGGTCAGCGAAATGACTAAAAATAGAATAAGAAATCTAATTCCAGAAGGGACTTTGGACGAGAATACAAAAATGGTTTTGGTTAACGCCATTTATATAAAATCTAAATGGAAATACCCTTTTAGCGAGTCGGCAACACAATCAAAGAAATTTTATTCAACTAAAGATGTTTCGAGCAATACTGACTTTATGATACAAAGAACAAAAGGAGTTAGATATACTGAATATAAAACTAATCAGGTCTTAGAATTGCCATATACCACACCTGAATTGTCATTAATAATTATATTACCAAGAAATTCTGATTTGCATAATATTAATTCGAATATCCCAAGTGGTGCTGAATATTTTGAAATTATCAATAATTTGAAATTTAATGATGTTTATATGGAGATTCCCAAATTTAAGATAGAATCATCATTTAAACTTGCAGAGGTTTTAAAAGAAATGGGAGTAAAGGATGCATTCGGCTTTTCTGATTTTTCTGGAATAACAAATTCTAATGAGCTTGCTATTAGTGAGGTTTTACAAAAAGTTTTTTTCGAAATTGACGAAAAAGGTTCAGAAGCTGCGGCAGCAACAGCTATTGTTATGATAGCGACATCATCAGTAATGGAACAGGAAATGGATTTATTTATAAACTTTATTGCAAATCGTCCATTTATATACATTCTAAAAGAAAATAAATTTAATACTCCATTATTTATTGGGCAATATAAGAAACCTGAAAACAATTAGATTGTAATTTTATAATTATTTAGTAGTTTTGAATAATAATTTTAAAGTCATTCAAGATGAAAAAACTGTCGTCTATTGTTGTTTTGCTCGTATTATCAATAATGTGCTTATCGCAGGATTATTACTGGGTTTATCTAATTGATAAACAAGGAACTACATTTAATCCTTACGAATATTTTGATCAAAAAGCGATTGACAGACGTATTAAAAATGGACTTTCGTTGAATGATATATCTGATTATCCAATTAATGATACTTATAAGTCCGGAATTGAGATATATGTAGATGAAATTGTTGGCGAGAGTAGATGGTTTAATGCACTTGCAGTATATGCCTCTAAGGAGGATATCCTTAAAGTTAAACAACTTGATTTTGTTAAGAATATAGAACCAATTCAAAATGATATGCATTTGGCATCTTACAAAGATGAAGTTGTTGTAAATGAGCAAGTTAACGAATTTGATTTAAGGCCACAGTTGAAGAGGATGGGTGGAGATTTATTTTTAGATAAAGGAATTGATGGAAAGGGGCTTAGAATAGCTATTTTTGACGGTGGTTTTCCCGGTGTTGATACGCATGTTGCCTTTGAACATTTGAGGAATAATAATTTGATAATTGAAACCTGGAATTTTCCTAAGAAAAAAGAGGATGTATATGGATGGAACAACCATGGTACAATGGTTTTGAGTTGTATTGCAGGTATAAATTCTACTGGAGATAAAATTGGGTTGGCGACAGGATCCGAATTCTTACTTGCAAGAACAGAAGTGGGAGCAGAGCCTGCAAGAGAAGAAGTCTGGTGGATGATGGCAGTTGAATGGGCTGATAAAAATGGCGCAGATATTATAAATTCTTCACTAGGCTATGGAGCTGATAGACATAGAGTTGAAGATATGGACGGACAAACTTGCCTTGTTACCAGAGCTGCTAATATGGCAGCCTCAAAAGGTATATTGGTTTGTAACGCTATGGGCAACGAAGGTGATGACAAAACTTGGATAACTCTTGGAGCTCCAGCTGATGCAGATAGTATTTTATCTGTAGGTGGTATTGAACCTTCAAGCGATTTTCATATTTCGTTTTCTTCATTTGGACCAACTGCTGACGGCAGACTAAAACCAAATGTGGTGGCTTATGGTTATGCTATGGTTGCGCAGAAAGATGGAGTTGCATATGCTTATGGAACCTCATTTGCTAGCCCTTTAGTTGCAGGATTTGCTGCTTGTGCTTGGCAAACAAGACCTGATTTAACAGCAATGGAAATGAAAGCTGAAATCGAAAAGTCAGGGGATAGTTACCCGTATTATGATTATGCTATTGGTTATGGAGTGCCTCAAGCTGAGTATTTTACAAATAATGCTATTGCAGACAAGGAAAGATCATTTACAATTTCGGAAGATAGCGATTTTATAATAATTACTCCGATATATGATAATGAAAACTCAGAACAGAAAATTTATTATCATATAAGAACTGAAAATGGACAAATTGAGTATTACGAACACACTGAGTTTTATCATCAAGCTGAAAATAAAGTTATTCAAATTAAAAAGTCCGCATTGGATGGCGGTAAAATACTGTCTGTTTTTAGTAATGGTTATACCGAAGAATTTATGTCAAAGGATTCAAATGAGCCTCAGAGCATTTCTGAAAGTCCATCAGTTTTAAATGAGCATTACGCGTGGGTTTCTAAGATACCCGCTATTGACAAACCTAAAAAGTTTGGAGTAAATGCAGGTTTTATAATTCAACCTTATTTTTCATTTAGCCATTTTTTGCCATCCGAACCTCTTAATTATGAACTAAGTTACTTTAAATCAAGGTCATTTAATTTAGGAATACGTTATAAACAGAATATTGCTAAGTGGTATAGCTTAGGTTGTAATTTTGAATGGGCTAGTTCTCAAGTTAGGATAAATACATCCTCTGATTGGCAAACAATTTATGGCTTTGTGGCTTACAGCGCTAAAGAAAAGTTCTATTTTAAAAGCTTGAATTTTGAAATTTATCAGCGTTTTCGACTATTGCCATCAGGATTGTTAGGCTTTGGCCTGTTTTGGGATACCGGATTATACGGTCAGTATATTATGGGAGCAGGTTATTATTATAAGATTAAAACTGAGTCAACCGTAATCGAATCAAAAGAGTCATATTCGGATTTTGTAAATACTAATTATGGAATTAGAACAAGAATTGGATACGGTGTCTTGTCAATTTATGCACAATACAGATTAAGCGATTTTATTCTCAATAACCATGATATTCCAAAACTTGAAGCAGGATTTGAACTGACAATTCCGGTTAGTATGTAAGTTGCTTATTTTAGCGATAATATGCTTTTGATATGATGTAAGAAATCATAAACTCCGACATTTTTAACTTGTTTTTCTGACTTAGTTTTAATATTTTTGTTTCTTTTTATTACTATTTTGTCTTACATAGATTATGATTAAAATTTTCTTTTCTTTGATTTTTGCATTGTATTTGTTTGGACAGAGTTTCACAAGCTTTTCTCAAGATGCAAAACATGTTTCCAGTTTTAGTTTTATAACAAAAAAATCTTCGGCTAAGTCAATGCCGACACCATCTGAATATTGGCCGGTATTTAAGGCACAGATACCATATCTAGATAGCTTGGTAACAGGAGATATAGCTATTTTTTATGGCGATGGAAATACAACATTGGTTAACCCTGTAATAATAGTTGATGGATTTGATCCTAATGATTTAAGACCTATTGAAGGACTATGGGATTTGGCAAATCAGCAGAATATGATTGACAGCCTTAGAACATTTGGAGATGACTTTATTCTTCTAAATTTCCATGCAGGAGCAGATTATATTCAGCGAAATGCTATGCTGGTTGTAAATTTATTGGATACAGTTCAATATATAATGCAGCAATCGGGCAATTTTAACGAGAATCCTCAAATTGTTGTGGTAGGACCCAGTATGGGTGGCTTGATAACAAGGTATGCAATTACCTATATGGAGGCAAACGACATGAATCATCATGTACGGAATTGGATTAGTTTTGATTCTCCTCATAAAGGAGCTAATATCCCTCTCGGAATACAAAATTGGTTAAGATTTTTTGCTGAGGAGGCTGGTTCTGATGGAGCTGTTTTTGGACTTAGTAAAATGAATTCAATTGCTGCCAAGCAGATGCTTTTATATCATTATTCTGCTACTATGGACAATTTAGCTGGACCAAATCCTTTAAGAAATAATCTTGTTGACGACCTTACTGCATTAGGTTTTCCGCAAAATACCAGAATTGTAGCAGTTGCAAATGGCAGTGGTTATGCAATTACTCAGCCTTTCGTTGCGGGAGAAAAAGTTGTTGACTATTATTACTCAGATTATTTGGTTGATTTACGTGGAGATATTTGGGCAATTCCTGATCAGACTAATACTAAAATTTTTGATGGATTATACAATACAATAGCTCCTTTAGATGAAGTTATTGAGGAAATTTATGTTAGTAATACTCAAGCTTATGATAATGCTCCAGGAGGAGATACACCAACTTTCTGGGAGATAGCTGAAACTGATCCAGGTTACGGTGATATTATATCTTTGCATGATAGTCATTGTTTTATCCCTACAATTAGTTCATTATGTATTCTTAACACTAACGATCCTAATTTTAACGTAAATCAAAATGCAGGCAATATTATTACTCCTTTTGACACAGTTTATTATCCCTACGAGAATCAGGAACATGCAGAAATAAGTCCGGAGTCGTATTGGTGGTTTAAAAACGAAATTCATAATTTTGCACCATATTATACATGTGTACCAATTATTTTAGCCTATACAGGAGATTATTACGAAATGAGCGTTTCTGCGGCTGATACAAACTACTGGAATGTTTTAGAATTCAACATGATAAATATTCCCGAATGGCTTACATTCGATTCGGAAAATATGGTATTATTTGGGACACCTCAAATACAACATCTTGGAATGAATCCTGTGTCAATATCTGTTTCGGATGGTTTACTAACAACAAATTTAGATTTCGATATTGAAGTTATACATAACTCTGAAACTTCTGAAAATTCCGTCTCAGATATCGAAGTGTTTCCAAATCCATTCGAAAATATCATAAATATAACCACAAATTCAGATCTGGGTTTTTATTGCGAAATATATGATTTGGGAAGCAGACTAATTTATAAAGAAGGAATCAACGCAAATAATTCAACATTCGACTTGTCATATTTACCATCGGGAATATATATACTTAAGATTTTTACTGAATTTGATGTTAAAATATTAAGGATTGTAAAGAACTAGGAGTAAGGATATGTTATATC
>JAQVEY010000179.1 GCA_028697515.1 Bacteroidales bacterium
TGGTATAATATATAAATATTGCAATGATGGTAAACCCGGACCAGTATCTACAAAGTTGTACGATACTCTTGTGGGAATACAATTCGGCGATGTCGAAGATCCATTTGGATGGGTTACTGTTTTGGATTTTTAAACTGTTTTAAGTATAGAATATATTTAAAGGCTGTATAAGACAGCCTTTTTTTGTAATATTCTTAACTTAATGGTTTATGCAACTATTTATTAATTATTTTTGTCTCAAATGTAAATAAAAAACGAATGAAAAGACTTTTAGTATTTTTACTTTCTTTACTCATTGCACCATATTTTTATGCAGCAAAAGTTCCTAGAGAATATGCACAGGTAGTTGCTTTAAATCATTATTACCAGTGTGTTAAAAGCCTTGGCGATGAAATAAAACAAACTGATTTGCAAATCAAATGTGTTCAAGAAGTTTCGCTTGACAATGATGCTTGTTATTATATTTTTAATATTAATAATGATGAGGGATTTGTTATTGTTTCTGCTGATGATAATATTAAGCCTATTTTGGCATATTCACTACAATCTGGTTTTAATATTGGGAATATTTCCCCATCACAGCAATCCTTATTGAATTATTATTCTGAGATGAACAAAGCTGCTCTTGAAGAGAAGTTAATATTAAACCAAGACATAAAAAACGAATGGATTCAATTGGCAAATTTTAAACCGGAGGATCAGTTTAAGCAAAAAACTACCGTTGAAGGATTATTGGACCCAATTATCTGGAATCAAAGTTATCCATATAATGCAATGTGTCCGACTGCAGATGGTACTTATACGGGTTACGGAGGCCGTTGTCCGGTAGGATGCTCTGCAATTGCGATGTTGCAAATAATGAAATATTATAACTGGCCTGCCACAGGAGTTGGTTCTTATACTCATACATCTGATGAAAACGGAGGCTTCGAGAATTTTTATGTAAACTTTGGACAAAATACTTATGACTGGTACTCAATGCCTGATGATGGGCAGCAGTATAATGAGGAACTTGCGAAAATATGTTTTCATGCAGGAGTTGCAATAAGAATGTGGTGGTCTCCTGAGGGTTCGGCAGCTGGTCCCGAGGATGTCGCTTACGCATTAGCTAATTATTTCCGCTATCAGGATAATATTCAGCTTGTAGAAAAAGATAGTTACGATGAAGAAAATTGGAAAGAATTGTTAAGAAATCATATTGATTCAAAAAAACCAATTTTTTATGTTGGTTATTCCGACGAAGCCGGTCATGCATGGAATTGTGACGGTTATCAGGGCGATGACCATTTCCACATGAATTGGGGCTGGGGAGGTTATGGTAATGGCTTTTATACTTTAGACGCACTTGGTACACAAGCAACTCCCGGAAGTGGCGAGGGTAATTATTGCTATTGGCAACATGCCTTAATTAATATTTATCCAGAAGGTTCTTATCCTGTCTATTGTAGTGATATTACTTATATTGATGGAACTGACGGTTCTTTTGACGATGGATCTTCCTTTTACAATTATGAGAATAGTTCAAACTGTACATATATCATCGAACCCGAATGCAAACAAATTGTATTTCTGAAATTTACTAAGTTTAATTTAGGTAATGGTGATATAATAAATGTTTGGGACGGAGATGTTATTGATAATATTCTTTTAGCAAGTTTTGATTATCAAAATCCACCGTCAGATGAAGAATTGGTAGCGATTTCAGGGAAAATGACAATAAGTTTTATTACAGATGCTGCAAATACCGCAGAAGGATGGGCTGTTAATTACAGGACCAGAACTTGTAACTCAAGTAGCATTTTAACCCAAGCTTCGGGTAGTTTTGATGATGGTAGTAAAGACTGTGATTATAGTAAATCTACTTTTTGTTCATGGTATATTCAACCTCCTGATGTAAACAGAATAACTATTGATTTCGATTATTTTGACTTGGGAGGTAATATAGATTTTGTTAAAGTTTATAAAAACTCGATAAGTACAGCAAATCTGTTAGAGGTTTATGATTTGAATAATATTCCTCAAAATCCGATAACTGTTCAGTCAGGTGTTGCTATTGTTCAGTTCTTCGCATCATCTACCAGTGTTTTGGGAAGCGGGTGGGAAATCAATTACACTTCTAATTTTAGTTATAATCCAGAATCTAAAATAGCAGAAGACTTTATGATCTATCCAAATCCAGGTTCTGTTGATTCAGAAATAATAATTGATTCTGAATTTAGTGGACCAGCCGAAATTATAATTTATAATATTTTGGGAGCAGTTATTACCACTCATTCATTTGAACTATTGTCTGGTGAAAATTCGATTCCAATTTCAGAGATGAACTCTGATATGAAAAATGGTATATATTTTATCTCATTGAAAGCAGATAATCAGGTCTATTCTACTGGTTTTGTATTAATGGATTAATAGAGTTTTTGCAATTCAATTCATTTTATTATTTGTCTGGATTTTCTCATTTGTTATTTGTATTAAATCTTATATATTTGCCAAAAAGTTAAATTTAAATATTCTTAATAATGGTAGTAGTTAGACCTTTCAGAGGATTACGTCCTCCAAGAGAATTAGTAGAGAAGGTAACATGTTTACCTTATGATGTAATGAACAGTGAAGAAGCTGCTCAGATGGCAGCAGGTAAAAAAGAATCTTTATTGCATGTAACCAAAGCAGAAATAGATTTGCCTGCGGGCACAGATGTACATAGTAATATTGTATATGAGAAAGCTGTTGAGAACTTTAAAAAAATGCAGGCACAGGGTTGGTTGGTCGAAGATGAAGAAGCAAAATATTATATTTATGCGCAAACCATGGATGAACGTACTCAATATGGTATTGTTGGTTGTGCCTGGTACAAAGATTATTTTGATGGAAAAATTAAAAAGCATGAATTAACTCGTCCCGATAAGGAAGAGGATAGAATGATTCTTACAAAATATACAAATGCTAATATAGAGCCTGTTTTCTTTTCTTACAAAGCTATTCCTGAGATTGATAAAATGGTTGAGAATATTGTAAAAAACCAAGCTGCTGAATATGATTTCGTAGCTGAAGATGGTTTTGGACATCATTTTTGGCCAGTCTATGATGCTTCTGTAAATAAGAGAATCGAAGAAATATTTGCAACTCAAATTCCTTATATGTATGTTGCCGATGGCCACCATAGAACTGCAGCAGCTAGTAGAATAGGGAAGGAAAGATCTGAAAATAATCCTAATCACAATGGTAATGAAGAATATTGCTATTTTATGGCAGTTATTTTTCCTGACAATCAATTGAAGATAATTGATTATAACCGTGTGGTTAAAGATTTAAATGGTTTGAGTAAGGAAGAATTTATGAATAGGATTATAGAGAATTTCTATATGCAAGATATGGGAACAGATATTTATAAACCTAATTCTCTTCATGAATTCAGTATGTATATTGATGGTCATTGGTATAAACTTAACGCAAAGCCAGGTACTTATAATGATAACGATCCCATGGATATTCTTGATGTAAATGTTCTTTCTAAATATATTCTTAAAGATATTCTTGGAATTGCAGATTTGAGAACTAGCACAAGAATTGATTTTGTTGGTGGAATACGCGGTTTGGGTGCACTAAAAAAGAGAGTTGATAGCGGTGAAATGAAAGTAGCATTTGCATTATATCCTGTGTCTATGGATCAACTGATAAATATTGCAGACACAGGTAATATTATGCCTCCAAAAACGACTTGGTTTGAACCTAAATTAAGATCTGGTTTGGTAATTCATAAATTGGATTAGTAAGTATAATAAATAATTTAGCCTGAAAGTTCTCTGAAATTTTCAGGCTTTTTTATTTTTGTGAAAATAAGTTTAAATGAGTTTGACTCTAACAATAGTTTCTTTAGTAATAGTGGGTATTTATTCTATACTTATTATTGTATTTGCGATAGCTTTTATGATGAGGAAAACTGTGAAAAATGTTAGAGATAATTCCAGAAAATTTGTAAGTATTATTGTTGCTTTCCGCAATGAGGAATCTAATCTTAATATCCTTATTAAAGGGCTGTTAAATCAAACTTATAAGGGAAATTTTGAAATAGTTTTGGTTAATGACCATAGTGATGATAATTATCTTGAAGAGATTACGAAGTTTTCTGATAATCGAATACATTTGTTTAATTTGCCTGATACATTAAAGGGGAAAAAAAATGCAATAAGATATGCTGTGTCGAAGGCTAAAGGAGAAGTTCTTGCTTTTACTGATGCAGATTGTGAGATAAATGAGAATTGGCTTAGCATTATGGTTGCAGAAATGGAGTTTGGACATTATAAAATGATTTGTGGTCCAGTAGAATTCTTAAAAACCAAGTCTATTTTCTCTTCTTTGTTTCAACTTGAGTTTTTAAGTCTGACAGGTAGTGGTGCTGCAGGTTTTTTTATCAACAGTGCTTTTATGTGTAACGGTGCAAATTATGTTGTTTATAAAGATGCAATGGAAGAAGCCTTGGAGCATGTTAATGATAAGTATTCGTCGGGAGATGACGTGTTTTTGCTACATTATTTATCTAAAAAGCATAAAGTGGGTTTTGTGAAATCTTATGATACTATAGTTTCAACTAGAGCACCACAATCAGTTACTGAATTTTTCAATCAAAGAATACGTTGGGCCTCAAAAACATCAGGATATCGAAATCCGTTTGCTGTGTTCATTGCTTTAATTAGCTTTTTAAGCTCATTGATATTCCTTATTAATGGGATTGGATCTGTTTTTAATGCTGATATCTTTAGGATATTCATGATTATATTTTTAATGAAATTTATTGCTGAATTGCTTTTTATGATTCCTGTTTGTAGTTTTTATAAAAAACAACATTTACTTATTGGAATATTAGTACTAACTATTTTTCATCCAATTTATGTTGTTGTAACAGCTTTTTTGTCCCAGATTTATAAACCAAAGTGGAAGGGAAGAAAAATCTTATAGAATTAGTTACCTATTTCGGAAATAAATTTTATTCTAACCAGCCTAACTTCTTCTTCGCTATATCCAGTATCAGATAATTCTTCCATTGCTTCTTCGATAGAGTCAGATTCAGCATCTTCTTTAAAGTAAGCGTAAATATCATCAATAGCATCTTCGTCCAAAACAGAGCTAATATAATAACTGATATTAATTTTAGTCCCTGAATATACAATAGCTTCAATTTCTTCAATAAGCTCAATCATTTCTAGACCTGTAGCATTGCATATTTCATTTAGAGGCATTTTTTTATCAATATTTTTTATAATAAAGACTTTGTTTGTCGATTTATTTACGACTGATTTAATAACAAAGTCCTGAGGTCTTTCTATTTCATTTTCTTCGACATGCTTTTTTATCAAATCAACAAATTCTTTTCCGTATTTTTGAGCCTTACCTTGTCCTACTCCAGAAACCATAGTTAGTTCTTCCATTGTAATAGGATATTGTATAGCCATATCTTGTAATGAAGGATCTCCAAAAATTACAAAAGGTGGTAGGTTATGCTTTTTTGCGATATCTTTTCGTAAATCTTTAAGCATAGCAAATAATTCCATGTCGGTTGCAGAACCTCCGCTAAAATTACCTTCATTGTCACTGTCACCATCTTCGTAGTTATGGTCTTTGGTAAGCATAAAAGAATGAGGATTCTC
>JAQVEY010000180.1 GCA_028697515.1 Bacteroidales bacterium
GCTGCTGTCGGCTTAACTGCTGTTAGTCCTGGTGGTACTTGGTCTGGAACTGGTGTGGTTGGTAATAATTTTGATCCTGCTATTGCAGGGCCTGGCGATCATACTATTCAATATGATGTAGTTAATGCTGCTTGTTCCGATTCTGATACTGAAGTAATTCATGTGGATTCTGAAGTTATTGCTACTATCACTCCTATAGGTCCTTTCTGTGAAACTGAGGCTGCTGTCGGCTTAACTGCTGTTAGTCCTGGTGGTACTTGGTCTGGTACTGGTGTGGTTGGTAATAATTTCGACCCTGGTGTTGCTGGTCCTGGCGATCATACTATTCAATATGATGTGGTTAATGGAGCCTGCTCGGATTCTGATACTGAACTTATTCATGTGGATTCTGAAGTGATTGCAACTATAACTCCTATAGGTCCTTTCTGTGAAACTGAGGCTGCTGTTGGCTTAACTGCTGTTAGTCCGGGTGGTACTTGGTCGGGTACCGGTGTAGTTGGTAACAATTTTGATCCTGGAATAACGGGTCAAGGAAACTTTACGATTCAATATATTGTAGCTAACGGAGTTTGTTCCGACACTGATACAGAAGTAATAATAGTATATTCAGACGTAGATATGAGCATACTACCAGCCGGACCATTTTGTGATAATACATCAATTGTTACTTATTTGGCAACAACTCCCGGTGGTGTTTGGAGTGGAAATGGTATTATTGATTCTGCTGCAGGATTATTTTCGCCATCAACTGCAAGTGCAGGAGATCATATAATAACATGCACATTGACGAATGGAACTTGTCAGGATGTAGATAATATTACAATACATGTTGATTCTTCTCCAGATGCAACAATAACAGAGATTGCACCAATTTGTGAAACTGTTGGAATAATAACTTTGTCCGCTATTACTCCAGGAGGAACATGGTTAGGAAACGGTGTTTCAGGAGACATATTTAACCCAGTAATCGCAGGTCAGGGAGATCATAATATTACATATACTGTAAATAATGGGATGTGCACTGCTACGGATAATACTATAATTCATGTAGATACCGTTCCTGATGCTACAATAACACCTGCCGGGCCATTCTGTGAAGATTATGAATTTGCTTATTTACAAGCAGTATCTTCTGGAGGAATATGGAGTGGAACAGGAATTACAAACTCTGTTACTGGACAATTTTCACCATTGTTTTCAGGTCCAGGGAATCATATTGTTTCTTACAATGTTATTAATGGTACTTGTAGTGATTCAGACGAACAAACAATTGTCGTAGATGAATATTTAGATGCCACCATTACCCCCATAGGTCCATTATGTCAAAGTGGTGATCCTATCACATTACATGCTGCAACTTCCGGTGGAGTATGGGCAGGACAAGGTATAATTGATCCTATTAACGGAATACTTGATCCATCTTTAGTACAACATGGAGATAATACTATGGTTTACACAGTAACAAATGGAGCATGTATATCAACAGACATTCATATTTATCAGGTTGATGAACAAGTAGATGCAACAATATTGAGTGATCCTGGAACAATTTGTATAGATGAACCTCCATTCGTTCTACTTTGCGTTGATCCTACTGGTACATGGTCAGGACAGGGAATATCCAATCCAACTACAGGAGCATTCAATCCATATCAGGCAGGAGTAGGTACACATGAAATCACTTATTCTTTAAGCCTTGGAACCTGTTCTGATTCAGACACAATATACATTATAGTTAATCCTATTCCTGATGTAAATATTTTAACCGAAGGTCCATTCTGCGAAAACGATGATCCCGTCACCCTTTCTGCTGTTACAGATGGTGGTATATGGTCAGGAAATGGGGTAAATGATAATATTTTTAACCCACAAATTGCTGGACCAGGCGACCATGAAATCATTTACCAATTAACTATTAATGGATGTTCGGCATCTAACTCTAAAATACTACATGTTGACTCTGTCACAGATGCTACAATTACTCAAATAGGACCTTTCTGTGTTAATAGCGGGCCCAATGTTTTAACTGCTGCAACGACAGGAGGTTTGTGGTCAGGGAATGGCGTGAACAATGGGTATTTTTATCCTGAGAATGCAGGATTCGGAAACCACACAATTTCATATACTATAACAAATGGAGCCTGTTCAGACACTGATGATATAATTATTATTGTTGATAATTACACTGAGGTAAATATCAATGCTGTAGCTGCTTTGTGTTCAAATGCTCCTCCAATAAACATTACAGCTTCAGTTTCTGGTGGAACATGGTCAGGAACAGGAATAATCAATCCTACTACAGGATTATTTGATCCAGCTATTAGTGGCCCAGGAACATTTATTATAACTTATAGTTTTACAAATGGAACTTGTATAATTAATACAACAACTACAATAATTGTCAATCCCACCCCTATTGTTCTGATAAGCAGTTTTCCTGAAAGTTTTTGTTATGATGACAATTTTGTAGTTGTTGTTACTTCTCCTCCCGGCGGGGTATTGTCCGGACCCGGTGTAAGTATGGGTGCTTTTCACCCACAAGTTGCTGGACCAGGTATACACACCATTGAATATAGTGTAACTAATGTTTATGGTTGTACAGATATTGCTTCAGCTAATGTTGAGATATTCCCAGGAACAAGTATAAATATGAGTATTCCTGATGATGAATTTTGCCTTGATGACGATGTAGTTTCTTTAACCGGCAATCCTTTTGGTGGAGTATTTGGTGGCCCCGGAGTCGAAGGTAACAAATTCAATCCAGGCGTAGCTGGAAGTGGTGTACATGAGTTATTCTACATCTACGTAGATGATAACGGATGTACTAATACTTCTTCTGTAATGGTTGAAGTAAGTACTCCATTAGATATTTCTCTAACAGGTGAAAATCTAATTTGCTTTGGAATAAATACAGGATATGTTAATGCTGAAGTTGTCGGAGGAGTTCCTACATATACATACTTATGGGATGATCCAGCAAATTCAACTACTTCATTTGTCGAAAATATTTCTTCTGGAACATACTCAATCACAGTTACTGATAATTGGGGCTGTGACGATACTGCCTCAATAACGATTACAGAACCAACACAATTGACCCTTAACATAAGCTCTGTAACTAATCCTGATTGTTATGGCGAAACGAATGGGCATGCTTTTGTTACAGCAAGCGGAGGAACGCCACCTTACTACTATCTGTGGGATGATGAAAACAATACAACATCAGCTCTCTTAAACAATGTAGGAGAAGGCATTTATCATCTTACTGTAACTGATACTAACGGTTGTGATGGTACTGTTTTGGTCGTCATTTCACAACCTGAAGAAATGATTGCAGAAATTATAAGCCAAACAAATGTTGGGTGTAACGGTGGTAATAACGGATCGGCAACAGTTAGTGCAACGGGTGGAACACCACCATATCAGTATATTTGGGATAATCCTGCACACACACCTCTTGCAACAGCAAATCACTTATCAGCAGGGACATACAATGTTACTGTTACTGACGCTAATGGTTGCTCAAGCACAACATCGGTTATAATATCAGAATCTTCAGATTTAAGTTCCGAAATTATTACTACAGATGTTATTTGCGCTGAAAGATTAGGAACGGCAGTTATTAATATCAGCGGAGGACATGCACCATATACTTATCATTGGTCTTCGGGAAGCACTACGAATAGCGCTTACAATCTAAGTTACGGAGCACATTATGTCACGGTTATAGATTCCCAGAATTGTCAATATATTAGCTCTGTTAATATAGGAATTAGTGGTTCAATAAATGCAAATATAATACAAGATCAGGGAGTTATATGTGGAGGATCAAATGATGCTATATTACATGCTATAACGACAAACGGTATTTCACCACTAGACTATCTGTGGTCAAATGGAATACGTACACAACACAATTCTTATATTGGTGCTGGACACTACGAAGTTACAATTATTGATGATTGGGGATGCACAGGATCCGACAGCCATGACATAGTAGATGTACCAGGAATAATTATTAGCCCTTCAATCACAGGAGCAGGTTGTTTTGGTGGAGAAACAGGTACGATTACAATATCTGTTTCGGGTGGTACCCCACCATATAATATTCTATGGAACACAAATGATATAACCGAAACAATTTCCGATTTAGCGGAAGGTTATTATCAGGTTACTGTTACAGACGCCAATAATTGTGTAAGCTTAGGTAATTACTACATAAGCAATCCTGAAAATCCTTTGAATATTGATTTTAATGTTCAAAATATTAGATGTCCTGATGGAAATAATGGTGCAATCTCAATTTCTGCTACAGGTGGAACTCCTGGATATCTATACACATGGGAATATGAAGGTAACACATTTAGCGGCAGCTCTGCCAATAATTTATATCCTGGGACATATAATCTTACCGTAAGCGATTCTCAAGGATGTGAAATGGATACTTCAATTGTAATAACAGAACCTGAAGCTATTGAATATTCATTCGTTTCAATAAATCCAAGTTGCATTGGAAATTCAGACGGATATATTGAGATAATTGTAATTGGTGGTAATCCTCCTTATAATATATCATGGTCAGACCAAACTTCACCTGTACCATATATTACTGGTTTAATGCAAGGAACTTATATGTTTACTATAGTTGACGATGCTGGCTGTACATACAACACAGAAACAATTGAATTAATTGATGATAATGTGGAGTGTATTTCTATCCCTACAGCATTTACTCCAAACTTTGACGGCATAAATGATGCTTGGATAATTGATAATATTGGATTATTCCCTTGGGCTATAATTCAGGTATATAACAGATGGGGTCAATTAGTTTTTGAGGGCACTGGAGCTGGAGAGCCTTGGGATGGCACATGGAATGGTAAAATTGTACCAACCGGATCTTATGTTTATACTGTTGATTTATTGAACGGAACGAAATACTGTGGAATTGTAACAGTAATTCAATAAAACTACTCTTTCATTGCATTCCAACCTTGAGCCTTAAGTTCAATTTCTGATCCATTGCGTGGGACAAACATTTTATAATTTTTATCTTCGTGCATATAACCAATAATACTGATGTCTTGAATTTTATCAATTAAGTCTTTCTGTTTTAAAGGCACAGTAAACAATAATTCATAATCTTCACCACCATTTAATGCAGGCAGAGATGGGTCTAGCCTAAACATTTCGGCTGCTAATATAGTTTGCTGATGTATTGGCAACTTTTCTTCATATATAACACAACCTAAATTTGAATTTTTACACAAGTGCAACATTTCTGAGGACAGACCATCAGAAATGTCAATCATTGAATTTGGCTTAATCCCTGCTTTCTTTAACTTTTCCACTATATCTTTACGTGGCTCTGGTTTCAACTGTCTTTCAACAATATATTCATAACCGGATAATT
This sequence comes from Bacteroidales bacterium, assembly GCA_028697515.1. Classification (GTDB taxonomy): domain Bacteria; phylum Bacteroidota; class Bacteroidia; order Bacteroidales; family ML635J-15; genus Bact-19. Next base: position 5,414 of record JAQVEY010000180.1, read on the forward strand.
CAGGTTGAATGGAAGTGTCTGATAAAAATACTTCTTTCTCTCTTTCCAGCAATTGTAATCCCATATATGAAGCTCCTAAATCACCGCTTACACAAACTAGATCATTTTTTTTCGCACCAGACCTATAAACAATTTCATCCTTCTTAGCTTGTCCAATTGCAGTAATATTAATAAATAAACCGGACAAAGAGCTTGTCGTATCTCCTCCAATCAATT